>NZ_JAXWCK010000038.1:0-104425 GCF_037349415.1 Anthropogastromicrobium sp. | reverse complement strand
GAAAGTCAGAAGAGTTAGGAAGAAACTTAACAGTTCATATTACTACCTTTGGCTGCCAGATGAATGCGAAAGATTCTGAAAAACTGCTTGGTATTCTTGAAAAAATCGGATATGAGGAAACTGATGATGAAAAGGCTGCTGATTTTTTGATCATGAATACCTGCACTGTGCGTGAGAATGCAAACCAGAAGGTATACGGTCATTTAGGAATGTACCAGAGCAGAAAGAAGAAAGCACCTCACCGTATGATTGCTATCTGCGGCTGTATGATGCAGGAGCCAGATGAGGTTGCAAAGATTCGTAGCAGCTACCGTTTTGTTGATATTGTATTTGGAACTCATAACATATTTAAGCTTGCAGAGTTGTTATATCAGGCATTTACTAAAAAAGAACAGGTAATTGATGTATGGGAAGGAACTGATCAAATCGTAGAGGATCTTCCTGCTGTCCGTAAATATTCCTTTAAGTGTGGTGTCAACATCATGTATGGCTGCAACAATTTCTGCAGCTACTGTATCGTTCCATATGTGCGCGGAAGAGAGAGAAGCAGACAGCCAGAGGATATCATAAAGGAGATTAAGCAGTTAGTAGCTGATGGTGTAGTAGAGGTTATGCTTCTTGGTCAGAATGTAAATTCATATGGAAAGACACTTGATAATCCGATTACATTTGCACAGCTTTTACAGCAGGTAGAGCAGATCGAAGGACTTCGTTGGATTCGTTTTATGACCTCACATCCGAAGGATCTGTCAGATGAATTAATTGAAGTGATGAAAAATTCCAAAAAGATTTGTCGTCACTTACATTTGCCGCTTCAGTCTGGAAGCAGTCGTATTTTAAAGCTCATGAACAGAAAGTATGACAAGGAGCAATATTTGGAGTTAGCAGCAAAGCTTCGCCGCGAAATTCCTGATCTTTCTTTGACTACGGATATTATTGTTGGCTTCCCAGGTGAGACTGAGGAAGATTTTGAAGATACAATGGATGTAGTACGCAAGGTGCAGTATGACAGTGCATTTACTTTTATTTATTCAAAGCGTACAGGAACACCAGCTGCTGCAATGGATGATCAGATACCAGAGGAAGTGGTAAAGGATCGTTTTGACCGCCTGTTAAAGCTTGTTCAGTCTATTGCGACAACTCAGTGCAGCCGCGATACTGGGAAAACACTTGAGGTGTTGGTAGAAGAGGTTAATGAGAAAGATCCATCTATGGTATCAGGACGTCTCAGCAATAACACAGTGGTTCATTTTAAGGGAGATAGTTCATTGATCGGAACGATCTGCAAAGTAAAAATGATAGAGTCCAAAGGCTTTTACTATTTGGGAGAGCTTGTGGAATAACGCATAAGATAAGAGGAGATAGCGGCTGACGGTTACGATAGCCGCTATCAGACTGTGTGCAGTTTTGCAAATGGACAGCAACAATTTACAGTAAGAGAGGCATAAGTAAATGGAAATCAACAGGGCGAAACTGTCGCCGATGATGCAGAAGTACTTTGAGACAAAGGATCAGTATCCTGGCTGTATTTTATTTTACAGATTGGGTGATTTTTATGAAATGTTTTTTGATGATGCGATTACTGCGTCAAAGGCACTGGAGATTACGTTAACAGGAAAAGAATGCGGACTAGAGGAACGGGCACCTATGTGCGGAGTTCCTTTTCATGCAGCCGACAATTACATAGATCGTTTGGTAAAAAAAGGCTATCGTGTCGCTATTGCAGAGCAGATGGAAGATCCGAAGCTTGCAAAGGGTCTTGTAAAGCGTGAGGTTATCCGTGTGGTGACACCAGGAACAATTTGTGATAATAAGGCACTTGATGAAACAAAGAACAATTACCTTATGTCAATTGCCTATGTGGGTGGCATTTACGGAGTAAGTACATGTGATGTATCAACAGGTGAATTTTATCTGACAGAATTAAAGACAAAAGAACAGTTAGAGGATGAGCTGTTTAAGTTTACACCGGCAGAGGTAATATGCAATGATTTGTTTGAATTAAGTGGAGAAAATCTGGATGAATTAAAAGACAGGCTGCATTTTACTGTATCAACACCAGATTCCTGGTATTATAAGGAAGACAATGCAAAGAAGATTTTAATGGAGCATTTTCATACAACTTCACTTCTTGGAATTGGTCTGGAGGATTATGATTCAGGAATGATATCGGCAGGTGCTTTGATGCAGTATTTGTATGATACTCAGAAAAGTACAATGCCACATATTACAAATATTCAGCCATATACTACAGGCTGTTATATGATTGTGGATACATCGACACGCCGCAATTTGGAACTGACAGAGACACTTAGAGAAAAAGAAAAACGCGGAAGTTTGCTTTGGGTGCTTGATAAGACAAAGACAGCGATGGGAGCAAGGCTTCTTCGAAGCTTTATTGAGCAGCCACTTATTGATCGTGCGAGAATTTTAAAAAGACAGGAAGCGATTGAAGAACTGCTAAACGAATATGTGACAAGAGAAGAAATTCGCGAGTATTTGCAGCCAGTTTATGATCTGGAGCGTTTGGCAGGTCGTATCAGTTATAAGACAGCAAATCCAAGAGATCTTTTGGCATTTGCGGCATCACTTCGCATGCTGCCGCCGATTAAACAGCAGTTAGCTGATTTTAAAGGATCACTGCTGAAAGAATTGTATGATGAACTAGATACTCTGGACGATTTGGAAGCATTAATCAGCAGTGCCATTATAGAGGATCCGCCGCTTGTTATCAGGGAGGGAGGAATCATTAAGGATGGCTATAATGAGGATGTAGATAAGCTTCGCCGCTCAAAGACAGAGGGAAAGAACTGGCTGGCAGAGCTAGAGGCAAAGGAGCGTGAACGCACAGGAATTAAGACATTGCGCGTGCGTTACAATAAGGTGTTTGGTTATTATATTGAAGTAACCAATTCCTTTAAGGATATGGTTCCTGATGATTATACAAGAAAGCAGACACTTACAAATGCAGAACGCTTTATCACGCAGGAGTTAAAAGAGCTTGAGGATTTAATTCTTGGTGCTGAGGATAAGCTGGCAGCGCTTGAATATGAATTGTTCTGTGATGTGAGAGATCGTGTGGCATCGCAGGTAGAGCGTATTCAGAAAACAGCGCGTGCAGTTGCGCTTCTTGACGTTATCGCATCTCTTTCTTTTGTTGCGGAACGTCAGAATTATGTTAAACCACAGATCAATGAAAGAGGAATTCTTGATATTAAAAATGGCCGTCATCCTGTTGTTGAGCAGATGATTCCAAATGATATGTTTGTAGCAAATGATGTGCTGCTTGATAATGGAAAGAACCGCATTTCGATTATTACAGGTCCGAATATGGCTGGAAAGTCGACTTATATGCGTCAGGTCGCATTGATTGCGCTTATGGCACAGATTGGAAGCTTTGTTCCTGCAAAATCGGCTAATATCTGTATAAGTGATCGCATTTTTACAAGAGTAGGTGCTTCTGATGATTTGGCATCTGGTCAGAGTACCTTTATGGTAGAGATGAATGAGGTGGCGAACATTCTTCGTCATGCGACAAAAAAGAGTCTGATTATTCTTGATGAAATAGGACGCGGAACTAGTACATATGATGGTATGAGTATTGCGTGGGCCGTTGTTGAATATATCGCGGATGCCAGACAGCTTGGTGCAAAAACGCTCTTTGCAACGCATTACCATGAGCTGACAGAGCTTGAAGGCGCATTAAATGGTGTAAATAATTATTGCATTGCCGTGAAGGAGCAGGGGGACGATATTGTCTTTTTGCGAAAAATTGTTAAAGGTGGTGCAGATAGAAGCTATGGAATCCAGGTTGCAAAACTGGCAGGTGTTCCAGACCGTGTTATAAACCGTGCAAAGGAACTGGTTGAGGAACTGACTGATGCTGACATTGCAGCTCGTGCAAGAGAGATTGCCCAGATGCAGTCAACACCATCTAAAAAGCGCGTATCACGCCCAGATGAAGTAGATGCAAATCAGCTGACACTTTTTGATACAGTAAAAGATGATTCTATAATAGAAGAAATCAAAAAACTAGAAATTGCAAATATGACACCGCTTGATGCACTTAATACGCTGTATCGTATGCAGGCAACACTAAAAAATCGCATTTGATGCTTCCAAGGTGAAAAACTGAGTGATGTTTCCTGCTTGCAGGAAATCATATCTGAGCTTGGAACCTGCACTCTCATTCGGATTGCGAGAGCGGCGAAGCTGCGGAGCAATCCGTAGGAAGTATCAAAAATATAAAAATTAAAAAAACACGCAAAGGAGGTCTGCAATGCCCGAAATACAATTGCTTGATCAGGCAACGATTAATCAGATTGCAGCAGGAGAGGTTATTGACAGACCATCTTCTGTTGTAAAGGAGCTGTTGGAAAATGCTATTGATGCGAAAGCAACGGCAATTACTGTAGAAATCAAAGATGGTGGAATCAGTTTTATTCGCATTACCGATAATGGCTGCGGAATTGAAAAAGATCAGGTGCGTAAAGCTTTTTTGCGTCATGCAACGAGTAAGCTTCATACAATTGATGATTTGTTAGATATTGGTTCGCTTGGCTTTCGTGGTGAGGCACTTTCGAGTATTGCAGCCATTGCACAGGTGGAGCTCATTTCAAAGCCGCCTGAAGCTATGCTTGGTATTTCCTACCAGATTGAAGACGGCGAGGAAAAAAGCTTAACACAGATAGGTGCACCAGACGGCACAACAATTCTCGTGCGCAATTTATTTTACCATGTGCCTGCCAGAAAGAAGTTTTTAAAGACAGCAGCTACAGAGGGAAATTATATAAATCAGCTGATGGAAAACATGGCTATGCTTCGCCCAGATATATCTATGCGCTTTATAAATGGCGGACAGAATAAGCTTTATACGAGTGGAAATGGCCGCTTGAAGGATTTGATCTATACAATTTATGGAAGAGAAATTTCATCCAATGTGTTAGAGATCAACTATGAGTGCCCTCTGTTTGCAGTGACAGGCTATATTGGCAAGCCTATTATTTCAAGAGGAAATAGAACTTTTGAAAATTATTATATAAATGGACGTTTTGTAAAAAGCCGTTTGATTGCTGCTGCAATTGAGCAGGCGTATAAGCCATTCATGATGCAGCATCGTTATCCGTTTACGGTGCTTCATATTAAAATTAAGCCAGAGCTTATTGATGTAAATGTTCATCCGGCGAAGATGGAAGTGCGTTTTCAGCAGGAAAATGAAATTTATGAGCTGTTAGCTGGCGCAATTGAAAATACACTTCGCGGCAAAGAATTTATTCCAGATGTAAGTGATGATGGCAAGGCCGAAAAGAAGGTGCAGGAAAAGCAAAAGCTGCCAGAACCTTTTGAGCAGAGACGTCTTCAGGCGATGAAGGAGATTATTCCACCGCCGCCTGCAGAACATAAAATTCAAAATGAACAAAAGCCATCAGCAGAACATAAAACTCAGAGTGAACAAAAGATCTTCACAGAGAATAAAATTCAGAGTGAACAAAAGCTGCCAAAAAACGAAGAACAGCCGAAAGTGCCGTCAAAGCTTTCTGATCCTTCTGGTGAATATAAGATAGAAAAAAAGCAGACAATAAAGGATTCTGATTCGAAGTGGGAGCTTGCCTCTGGAATACACAAACGTATTGGACAGGATGTATCTCAAACTGTTAATCAGATGCCTCCTCAGCCAGAACAAAAATTAGAAAAACCAGAACAGCAAACGTTGTTCACGGAGCCGTTATTGTCAGAGAAGGCAAGAATCCATCATCGTCTGATAGGACAGCTGTTTGATACGTACTGGCTGATTCAGTATGGAAATCAGCTTTATATAATGGATCAGCATGCTGCACATGAAAAGGTAAATTATGAGCGGCTTATGGAGGCATACCGCAAAAAGGAGCGTATTACTCAGTTTGTGAGTCCGCCGATGGTTATTTCACTGACAAGGGCAGAGGAAGCGATTTTAGAAGAATTTAAAAGTGAATTTGAACGCATTGGCTTTACGATTGAACCATATGGTGGGCGCGAGTATGCAATCAGTGAGATTCCGGCAAATCTTTATGGAATCAATGAAAAGGAGCTGTTTTTGGAGATGCTGTCTGATCTTGAGGACAGAGGAAGCATGCAGCCATCTGAGCTGATTGCATCAAAGCTTGCGTCGATGTCGTGTAAGGCAGCCATTAAGGGTGGTCAGAAGATTTCGTTTCAGGAGGCAGATGCACTTGTGTCACAGCTACTTACACTTGAAAATCCGTATGCGTGTCCTCATGGAAGACCAACAATTATCACGATGACTAAATATGAGCTTGAAAAGAAGTTTAAGAGAATTGTGTGATTACACAGTTTTAAATGGAAAACAATGAACTGTAACGAGCAATAGGTAGGAATAAATATGATAGAAAATAAGAAACCACTTATTATATTGACCGGTCCAACAGCTGTGGGAAAAACAAGCGCTTCAATTGGACTGGCAAAATCGCTTGGCTGTGAGATAATCAGTGCAGATTCTATGCAGGTTTATAAATATATGGACATTGGTTCTGCAAAAATTATGCCTGATGAGATGCAGGGCGTTCCTCATTATCTTGTGGATGAGCTGTTGCCAGGTGATGAATTTTCCGTAGTGCGCTTTCAGCAGATGGCAAAGGCGGCAATGGAAAAAATTTATGCTAATGGTCATATTCCGCTTGTGGTAGGCGGAACTGGATTTTATATTCAGGCACTTTTGTATGATATTGATTTTGAAGATACATGCGAGGATACTGCGTACCGTACACAGCTTGAAGATAAGACAAAAAAGCTTGGAAATGAATGGCTGTTAGAGCAAGTGCGAAGCGTTGATCCTGCATCGGCAGAGGCAATTCATGCAAATAATACGAAGCGTCTAATTCGCGCATTGGAATATTTTAAATTGACAGGTCGTCCAATCTCAGAACATAATGAGAAACAGCGCCAGAAAGAATCACCATACAATTTCTGCTATTTTGTCCTGAACAGAGATCGCGCAGAGTTGTATCGTCGCATTGATCTGCGCGTGGATCAGATGATGGAGCAGGGACTGCTTAAGGAAGTGGAAGCATTAAAGGCGATGGGCTATGACAGAAGTTATGTCTCAATGCAGGGACTTGGCTATAAGGAGCTTTTATCATATCTTGACGGCGAGTGTACATTAGATGATGCGGTAAGTCAGATTAAGCAGTCAACGAGACATTTTGCAAAACGTCAGCTTACCTGGTTTCGCAGAGAACGCGATGTAACATGGCTTGATATTGACGGAGCAAAAAACGAAGATGTTATAAGCATATTGACAGAGCAGTGTGTAAAAAACTTACATGCCGCAGTAAAAATACAGCAAAAATAGAAAAGAGAGAAAGAAAAATGACAATGAAAGAAACTTACCTGTCCATGGGGATTGGTGAAAAGACGTATGAATTTTGTGAGAAAATCGAGCAGGATCTTAAAGAACGTTTCTGCGAGATTGATAAAGTTGCAGAGCAGAATCAGATGAAGGTGCTTGGTGCAATGCAAAAAAATCATGTAAGTGAAGCTTGCTTTGCAGCAACAACTGGATATGGATACAATGATATGGGAAGAGAAACGTTAGAGCAGGTATATGCTGATACATTCCATACAGAGGCTGCATTGGTGCGTCCACAGATCACATGCGGAACACATGCGCTTGCGCTTGCACTATCTGCAAATCTTCGTCCAGGTGATGAGCTGCTTTCACCTGTGGGAAAGCCATATGATACGCTTGAAGAGGTAATTGGAATCCGTCAGTCTGTTGGTTCTCTTAGAGAATATAATATTTCATATCGCCAGGTAGATCTGCTTAGTGATGGCAGCTTTGACTGGGAAGGTATTCGCGCTGCAATCAATGAGAAGACAAAAGTAGCAACTATTCAGCGTTCTAAGGGATATCAGACAAGACCGACACTTTCAGTTGAGCGTATCGGTGAGCTGATTTCATTCATCAAGTCAATTAAGCCAGACGTGATCTGTATGGTAGATAATTGTTATGGTGAATTTATCGAAGAAATTGAGCCATCTGATGTTGGGGCAGATATGACAGTTGGTTCTCTTATTAAAAATCCAGGCGGCGGATTAGCACCGATTGGCGGTTATATCTGCGGAACAGCAGCATGTATTGAGCAGTGTGCATATCGTCTTAGTGCTCCGGGACTTGGTCAGGAGGTTGGTGCATCTTTGGGCGTTCTTCCGTCATTCTATCAGGGATTTTTCCTGGCACCGACAGTAGCGGCAGGTGCGCTTAAGGGAGCAGTTTTTGCAGCAAACGTATTTGAAAAATTAGGTTATGATGTAATTCCAAACGGTACAGAGCCTAGATACGATATTATTCAGGCTGTTACACTTAAAAAGCCTGAGGCGTTGATCGCATTTTGTCAGGGTATTCAGGCAGCAGCTCCGGTTGACAGCTATGTAACACCAGAACCATGGGATATGCCGGGCTATGATTCACAGGTTATTATGGCAGCCGGTGCATTTATCCAGGGTTCTTCGATTGAGCTGAGTGCAGATGGTCCTCTAAAGGAGCCATATGCAGTTTATTTCCAGGGAGGTCTTACCTGGTATCATGCAAAGTATGGAATTATGATGGCACTTGAAAAACTGGTTCAGGCAGGTATTGTCACTTTATAAGAAATTTCCGTATGTCAGAGCAGGAACTGTCGGCTTTTGACATACGGATTTGTTAATATTCGAAAATTTCTTCTATACTTTAAAAAAGAATTGTGATAAAATAAATTCATAATGGTTTCGATACCTGGAAGTAAGGAACGATTATGAAACATGATATTTCAAAGCAGCTGCCCAAAGATATCCAACCGTACGAAAGGTGTATGGAGCAGGGCGCTGGTGCATTGAACAATGCCGAACTGCTTGCCGTGATTTTAAGAACAGGAAGCGTTGGCGAAAATTCTCTTGAGCTTGCCTCAAGGCTTCTTGCGATAGAAAGTCTTTCAGGGCTTGTGTCTATGACTGTAGCTCAGTTGACTAAGATACGCGGAATCGGAAAGGTAAAGGCAATACAGCTTCAGTGTATTGGTGAGCTGTCAAGGCGTCTTAGTGCGTCAAGACAGCAGGGGATTGTGTTGGACAGTCCTCAGGCAGTCGGAAACTATTATATGAACCGTCTCAAAGATGAGCGTCAGGAACAGGTACTTCTTGTGTTCTTAAATAATAAGGGAGCACTGATTCGCGATCTGGTGCTGACTAAAGGTACAGTGAATCAGACAATTTTGTCACCGAGAGAGGTTTTTATTGAGGCCTTTCGTTATCAGGCAGTCAAAATTATATTGATTCACAATCATCCCAGCGGAGATCCAACCCCGAGCGCGGAAGATGTTGCGGTGACGCGGCAGATTCAAAAGGCGGGAGAGCTTACCGCCATCCCTTTGCTTGATCATATCATCATTGGTGACGGCAGATTTATCAGTTTAAAAGAACGAGGATATATTTCATGAAAAGCAGCAATCAAAACAGCAATGTAAAAATGCCTTTTACAAGAAGACCGCAGCTGATCCTTTTTATATTGACGGCGTGCTGTGTGATTTCTATGGGGTATTATTACATCAAAAAAGAAAACATCGTGTCAGTCGGACAGGTAGCAGGGGCAATCACTGTTCCGGTGCAGAAGGGTGTTAACAAGCTTGGCAGTATTTTCTTTAATTTTGATCAGGAACGACTGAGCAAAGAGGAGGCGATGGCAAAGATTGAGTCGCTTGAAGATGAAAATAAAGAACTCAAAGAGCAGATGGTTTCTTATGATCAGAAGATTCAGGAATATCAGGATATGAGAGAACTTCTTGAACTCAAAAGTGAGTATGCCGATTATGATACTGTTGGGGCAACTGTGATCTTTTCTGATATGACAGGAAACTGGTTCTCTACCTTTACGATAGACAAAGGTACAGATGATGGCCTTGAAGTAGGCATGAATGTACTTTCAGGCGGCGGACTTGTCGGTTACATATCGGATATAGCAAAGGGTCATGCAGTTGTGACTTCGATTATCAATGATAATGTAAATGTCAGTGCAATGCAGTCTACAACAGGAGATGCCTGTGTTGTTACCGGTGATCTTCCTTATATGAAGGAGCATGGTCTTTTGAAGCTTCAGTATATGGATACCGATTTTAATATCAGCAGAGACAATGTAATTGTTACATCCAATATTTCAGACCGCTATCTTCCAGGACTTGTTATTGGCTATGCGCAGGATGTTACTGTGGATGAAAATGGGCTGGCTGCATCTGGTTATTTGAAGCCGGCAGCGGATTTCAAACACATACGCAACGTGCTTGTAGTTACGACACAGAAGCAGTCTGCAGAGTAAACAAAGGATGGAGAAAAAAACAGATGAAGATTAAGATACTCAGAGTTGTTTTATGTATAGTACTTGCCGTCAGTTGTTTTATGCTGCAGTCAAATTTTACAAGGATTATTCCAATTTTGACTGCAGCGCCCAATCTGTTGTTAATTGTCACATTTTCAGTTGGCTTTTTAAAGGGCAGGATGTGGGGAATGCTTACAGGACTTGGGTGCGGTCTTTTGCTGGATTCATTCAGCGGAGGTGTACTGGGGTATTATACGCTTATCTTTATTTATATTGGCTATTTCAATGGCATTTTTACAAGGGTGCTGGCGCATGATATGGTTGTGATGCCTGTTTTGTTATGCAGTGCCAATGAGCTGATTTACAGTGTTTATATTTATGTATTCAGCTTCCTATTATTCGGACGGGTAAATATTGCAGACTATATTAAAAATCTGGCACTTCCGGAGCTGTTGATGACAGCAATCGCTACGATTATAGTATATGGTGTGATCATGACGGTTGACAGACATCTGACAGAGGCAGAGAAAAAAGGAGAAAAGAGATTTGCTTAAGGAATATTGGGATTTATTCAGGGAATGGGTAAAAAATACATTAAGATCCAGAATTTTCTGGCTTGGTATTGTGTGTACGCTTTTTCTGGCAGTCCTGGTGGTGAGGCTGTTCCAGCTCCAGATTCTGGATGGAGCAGCTTATTATGATTCATACGTTTCCCGCACCAAAAAGGAGATTACGACAACTGCTACAAGAGGTACTATCTACGACAGAAATGGAGTCGTCCTTGCCGGAAATGAGGCAGTCTATAACCTGACTGTAAAAGATACTAGCGAATATACAAAGGCAAACGGTGATTTCAATGAGATGCTTCTTCGCCTGATTGAAATTGTGAAAAAATATGATGGAACCATTGTGACAGAACTTCCTGTGATTATTGATGATGACGGGCAGTTTGCTTACAGTGGAAAGGATAGTGCGATCCGTCAGCTTATTCGCGATGTATATGGAACTTCCTACATTGAAGAAAAAAGTAAGGAAGGTGAGGATGTCTATACTTATGACGCAGAGACTGTGATGAAGCGTCTTATGAAGGTTTCCTATAATTTTACAACAAGATGGGAGAATGCCGAAACGATCAGCAAGGAAGATGCACTGGCAATCTGCAATATACGATATGCTATGCGTCTGACAGCTTATGCAAAGTACAAGTCCACGACGATCTGCTCGGATATTTCACCAGAGCTTCAGTCGGCGATTCTTGAGAATCAGGATCAGCTGCTTGGCGTCGAGGTGGAGCAGTCAGAGCGCCGTGTTTATCCGGATGGCGTGTATTTTTCAAATATTCTTGGTTATACAGGAAAGCCGAGTACGCAGGAGCTTGAGACACTTCAGGAGAGCGATTCCACCTATGAGGCAACGGATATGGTCGGAAAGGATGGACTCGAGCAGTATTACGAGAGTGAACTTGCAGGAACAAAGGGCAACGATACTGTATATTTAAACAATGTTGGTCAGATTCTTGATACAATCGACAGTGAGCCATCGGTTCGCGGAAATGATGTATACCTGACTATTGACCATGATCTGCAGGTTGCTGTGTATAATATTGTGGAGCAGCGTCTTGCGGATGTCCTTGTCGGAAAGCTTACAATCGAGGATTTCGAGGCAGATGATTCAACACTTGCAAGCGAGTTCCAGATTTCGGTAAAAGATGTTTACTATCAGATGTTTAACAACAATATTTTAGATGAAAAGCATTTTTCAGATGATGGTGCTTCCGAGGCCGAAAAACAGATTCTTTCCTTGTATGAGGGAGAGTCCACACTTGCTATTCGTCATATTTTGGAGGAAATGGTACCGGGTGCAACGATACAGTCTGAGTTGACAGAAGATATGCAGGACTACATGGAATATGTCTATACCTTTTTACGAGAAAAGGGGGTTATTACCGCAAGTGAGATTGATACCTCAGATGAGACCTTCCTCGCATGGAAAAATACAGAGATTTCATTTTATGATTTCCTGTCATATGTGATTTCAAAGGGATGGATTGATTCCTCAAAGCTTGGTGCGGAGTCTGCATACTCGGATTCCAGCCAGGTTATGAGCCAGATCCTATCCTTCTGTGAAGAAAATCTTTCAGCTGACAGTGGTTTTCGTAAACTTGTATATAAAAAGCTGATTCATAATGAGCAGCTTTCTGGTAATCTGGTTTGCCTGGCGTTGATTGATCAGGGCATCTTAGATGTCGACAATTCATCCTATGAAGAACTTCAAAATGGAGATGCGCAGACTGCATTTACCTTTATTCGTGAGAAAATTGGAAATACTGAGCTGACACCGGCGCAGATCGCGCTTGATCCATGCAGTGGTTCTGCGATTGTAACTGATACGACGACAGGAGAGCTGTTAGCAATGGTATCTTACCCAGGCTATGATTTGAACAAGCTTTCTGGAACAGTTGATGCTGAATATTGGAATAAGCTTATTAATGATCAGTCAGAGCCGCTGTATGATAAGGCGACGCAGGTACGAATTGCGCCAGGTTCTGTTTACAAGCTTGTTACGACAAGTGCAGGACTCGAGGAGGGCGTAATTGACAGCTCAGAGTATATTAACTGTATTGGTACTTTCGACAAGTTGGATCATCCGCGATGCTGGATCGCTCGAGAGACTGGCGGTGAGCATGGTCCGTTAAACACAGCGGGGGCTATTGAGCAGTCGTGCAACTTCTATTTTTATGAAGTTGGCTACCGTTTAAGCTTAAATGAAAACGGAGAATATGACGCGGAGCGTGGTCTTGCAATGCTTCGCAAATACGCCGAAAAGTACGGTTTTGGTGAGAAGAGCGGTGTGGAAGTCGCAGAAAATCTGTCACAGATTTCAACGGAATACCCGGCGACATCTGCAATTGGACAGGGTACAAACAACATGACTGCGATCAGTCTGGCGCGCTATGTGACCGCACTTGCAACGGACGGTAAACTTTATACATTCCGTCTGTTAAGCAAAATCTGTGACGCAAACGGAAATGTGATTGAAGAACTCACCCCAGAGGGAGAGCAGATCGAGGGCATCTCACAGTCAACCTACGATGTCATGAGGGAAGGTATGTACCGAGTTGTCCATGCGGCTGGTACAGCGGCAGGTGCGTTTACCGGTTTGCAGATCGACATTGCTGGAAAATCTGGTTCCGTACAGGAGAATCTTTCACGTGCGAACCACGCAACCTTCATTTCATATGGTCCGTACAACGATCCAAAGATTTCCGTAACGGTTGCTATCCCGCATGGTTACATGGCATACAATGCCGCAGTAGTTTGTCGTTACATTTATCAGTATTACTTTGGCTACATTGATATGGAAGACATTCTGGATAAATCCTACAATACACTTGGAGAGTCAGCTACGTACAGTGACTGATGTAAGCTACAGAAGACAGGGATAAGAGAGAGGATCAGAAAGGTTTGGGAATATCATGAGTGAAGTGATTGTTGTGACATCAGGAAAAGGCGGTGTAGGAAAAACGACAGTGGCTGCAAATCTTGGCTGTGGCCTTGCCCTTCTTGGAAATAAAGTTGTTTTGATTGATACCGATATTGGTCTTCGAAATCTTGATGTTGTGATGGGACTGGAAAACCGCATTGTATATAATCTTGTGGATGTAGTAGAGGGAGGCTGTCGGATAAAGCAGGCGCTGATCAAAGATAAAAATCATCAGGGCCTGTATCTGATGCCGTCGGCACAGACGAGAGACAAATCGAGTGTGACGCCGCAGCAGATGAAAAAGCTGACGCAGGAATTGACAGAGGAGTTTGATTATGTGATTCTGGACTGTCCGGCTGGCATTGAGCAAGGCTTTAAAAATGCCGTGGCAGGAGCATTAAGAGCTATTGTTGTCACAACGCCAGAAGTATCTGCGATTCGCGATGCAGATCGCGTAATGGGACTTCTTGAAGCGGATGGGATGGAAAAGATTGAGATGATTATTAACCGCATTCGTCCAGATCTGGTAGCAAGAGGCGACATGATGTCACTTTCAGACATTCAGGAAATATTGACCGTTCCTATTATTGGTGCGGTGACGGATGAGGAAGAGATTGTCATTTCCAGTAATAACGGAGAGCCGGTTGCCGGAAAGGATTCACCGTTAGGGCAGATATTTGTTGATATCTGTCGAAGAATTATGGGTGAAGATATTCCGGTTGCACAGCCGTCTGTATCGAAGGGATTGATAAAAAGGCTGAAAAGTATTTTGGAAAAGAAAGGAAAATAAAGTAATATGGTCAGGCATTCATTACCAAGTCAGGCAGTTCGCTCTGGAAAGACAGCGAAGGAGCGGCTGATACAAATGATGCTTGAGGAGCATACGCAGTGCACTCCAGAGACATTAAGCTGTATGGAGCATGATATTACAAAAACTATTTCAAAATATCTGCCGGTATCTGAAAAAAACATCTGTCTGTATCTGAAGCGAAATGCCGGTAAAATTCTTTTATTTACCGTGACGGAGCTTTCAGCAGTCAAAAAAAGCAGATAGAGATAAAGAAAGGAATGGTCTGTCAGCATGCGCAAGAGAAAAACAGGACAAAACCTGCATCTGAGCAATCTTAATTTTAAAATCATCATATATGCGCTGATACTGAGTATCATTGGTATTTTTATGGTGCACAGTGCAACACAGAATGAAGCTGTGACAGGTATGATTACAACAACACAAAAGCAGATCCTTGGAATGGTCATAGGACTTGTTCTTATGATGATTCTGACATGTATTGATTACCATAAGCTGATTAAATATTCAATTGTATTTTACGTGATCAGCATGGCACTTTTAATCTATGTAAAATACATCAATCCGTTAAATATCAGTAATGCAAACCGATGGATGCATCTACCGGGGTTTGGTACGATTCAGCCGTCTGAGTTTTCGAAGGTTGCAGTCGTTTTGATGGCAGTCTTTGTGCTTATACGTATCCAAAAACATATAAACAATGTGCTGTATCTTATTGGATATTTTGCCTTGACGGGCATAACAGTGTATCTGATTTATGTAGAGCCAGATTTATCTACGTCAATGATTATCGTTTTTGCGCTTGTTGCAATGGTTTTTGTGACGGGAATAAGTTGGAAGTGGGTAGGCGGTGTTCTTGGTGTAGTAGCTGTTTTTGTGGGCGCACTTTTGTTTTGTATTTATGAGCCTGAGCAAAAGACACTCAACTGGTTTATCGAGAAGGATATCCTTCAACAATATCAGGTAAACCGTATTAACTCATATTTCTTTCCAGAGGATTACCCTGATCAGACGCGTCAGCAGTTAAACTCAGTTATGGCTATTGGCGGCGGTCAGCTTTTGGGAAAAGGATTAAATAATTCTACTTATGAATCTGTTAAGAATGGAAATTTTCTTTCAGAGGAACAGTGTGACTTCATTTTTGCTGTTGTAGGAGAAGAACTGGGTTTTGCAGGAAGTGCATTTATTATATTGATATATCTGCTTTTATTTATTGAAGGCCTAAGGGTTGCAGGACGAAGTCCTGATCTTGAAGGAAAACTTCTTGCAAGCGGATTTGTCACAATTTTGTTAATCCAGTGTTTTATCAATATGGGAGTAGCCATGCTGCTTCTTCCGAATACGGGAACACCGCTTCCATTTATCAGCGCAGGAATGAGTTCACTGATAAGCACGTATATTATGATGGGAATTATGCTGAACATAAGTATGCACAGAAAAATGAAAGTGTTCTGATAAGTTTTACAAAGTAACTATTATAGTGGAGGTATCAAAATGAATATCGGTTTTATAGCAGATGATTCCAAAAAGAAACTGATGCAGAATTTCTGCATCGCATACAGAGGCATTCTGAATAAGCACAGCCTTTATGCAACAGGAACAACAGGAAGACTGATAGAGGAGGCAACGACACTGACTGTCAATAAGTTTCTTGAGGGATCGTTAGGCGGTGCACAGCAGTTTGCATCTCAGATAGAAAATAATAGCATGGATCTGGTATTTTACTTCCGTGATCCAAACGAAGTGAGCCCAACCAATACAAGGAGAGTACAGACAGTGCTTCATCTTTGTGATATTTACAGCATTCCGCTGGCAACTAATTTGGCAACGGCAGAGCTTTTGATTCGTTCACTTGACTCTGGTGACTTAGAGTGGAGAGAGGCATACCGTTCATGAGAAAAAAACGGTTCATTTACACGCTGGCGGCAGTGCTTTTAATGTGCAGTGCCGCTGGTGTGGGAGCAGGCTGCGGCAAATCCTCTCCAGCCCTTCTTGATAGCTTTGGTACTCATTTAGATACTCTTATGACATCAAAAGATAAGCTGTCGAAAATGGATGGAGCTGCAGCAGATTTGTGTGTAATAGAAAATGAAGATGAATTTTCTGAAAATGACATAGAAGCGCCGGCTGGTGCATTATTTAATATTACAGATCAGAAAACATTGTACAGCAAAAATGCAAATGATGAGCGCGAAATTGCAAGTATCACAAAAATTATGACGGCTCTTCTTGCCATGAAATATGCTGATTTAAGTCAGGAAGTAACTATTTCGTATACTCCGGAGGGACTTGAGAGCAGTGCTGTTCTTTGTGGTTTTGAGCAAGGCGATAAGATGATGCTTTCAAGTTTGCTGAGTGCAGCACTTATCTATTCTGGAAACGATGCTGCTATTGATATTGCTATTGCTGTTGCAGGATCACAGGAAGCATTTGTAGATATGATGAATCAGGAAAGCAAGGAACTGATGACTAGTCATACACATTTTGCCAATCCGACAGGACTGACACAGTCTAAACATTATTCTTCAGTATATGATGTTTATTTGATGTTTCAGGAATGCTTAAAGTATCCGACGTTTCGCGATATTATAGCGCGTGGATCTTTTCTGTGCTATTACACGAATGCAGCAGGAGAGAATGTGACGAAGAACTTTAACAGTACTAATCAGTATCTGGTAGGTGCTTATACGCCGCCAGACGGCATTACTGTCATTGGCGGAAAAACAGGTCATACAAATACAGCCGGATATAACCTGGTAGTGCTCGTCCAGGACAGCCATCACAAGGAGTATGTGGCTGTTATTCTTGGTGCAGCAACAAAAGACGAACTATACAACCAGATGAATACATTACTGTCGAAAATTTGATAATTTTATAAAAATTTCTATTTATGACTTGCTTTATTCGGTAAAATATACTATACTATACGCAAGAACTACCATTGGTCTTAAGTGTAAAAGACTAATTCATATAAGGAGGATCGAGCATATGGTTCAGATTATTTCAGGCAAGAAGGGCAAAGGAAAAACAAAGTATCTGTTAGACAGTGTAAACGGTGCTGTTGCGTCTGCACAGGGAAGTGTAGTATATTTGGATAAGACAGCAAAGCACATGTACGAACTGAGCAATAAAGTTCGTTTGATTAATGTTTCTGATTATGGAATCAATTCCTATGATGCATTTATCGGATTTGTCAGCGGAATCATTTCTCAGGATCATGATCTTGAGAAAATGTATTTTGATAGCTTCTTAAAGATTTCCTGTCTTGAGGGAAGTGATATTACAGAGGCAATCAAGGCGCTTGAAGCGATTTCTGCAAAATTTGGAGTTGATTTTGTTTTGAGTGTTTCAGCAGATGCTACAGAGTTGTCCGATGAAGTAAAATCTCACATCATCGTATCTCTGTAAAGATGATATTCTTGCCAGAGTGTATCAGTTTTTAACAAAAAGTACATAGTACAGATTAAAAGGAGCCGGTTGACCCGACTCCTTTTTACAAACTTTTTTATTCTTGGGAAAAGTCGCGGATGCGGCCATAAAAGGAAAGAAGATAAAGTCCGCCAAGACCTACGATGGCATAAATGATCCGAGTTAACAGTGACATACTGCCAAAAAGCCACGAAACCAGATCAAACTTAAAAAAGCCAATCAATCCCCAGTTTATAGCACCGATTACGACAACAGTCAGTACAATATAATCCCATACTTTTGAGCTCATAGCAACCTCTCATTCTGCCAAAAATGGCTTTGTTATACGCTATTATTTTTTCATAGCAGAAGTATTTTATACATCTTTAAAAAAACTATTTCTTTTTTTAAGAAAAATGCTATAATAATAGCTATGTCCGGCACAGGTGTACCGGAAGAGAAAGGCAGGAAACTGGATGGCAGACAAAAACAATAAGGTGATCCATTACAAAAACCGGTGGCATGGCAGTGTAATAGGATTCCTTTTCCTTTTTATTTTCATCTATTTGGCAGTTCAGCTTTATTTTTTCTTTACAAAAGAAAAAATAAGTATTTTTGAGGTTCAGGAAAAAGCACTCTACTCAATAGCAACTGACTACAAAGGCTTTATCACAAGAGATGAGCAGATTGTTACACTGAAAAATGATGCTTATGTAAACTATTCTGTTCGCGAAGGACTAAAGACAGCGCTTGGAAGCACAATTTACACGACTCAGGATATCAGTGCAATTACTGATGCACTTTTAAAGGAATACAGCAGTGCGCAGATACTAAGCACCTCAAGTATCAGTACGTTAAAAACAAAGCTTGAAAAGGCAGCGCGGCATGATCTTGATTCTAATTTTTCACTAGCTTATCAGGACAAAAATGATTTGGAAGTTTCCGTTCTGGATGCGTATTTGATGGTAGCATCTGATGCACTTGACAGCTTTTCATCAGAAGATGCATACTGTGTCAAGAGCGATCAAAGTGGTTATGTGTTATTTAGAACAGATACATATGATGGATATACACCAGAAGATGTGACGCGTTCATGTTTCGATGAAGAGTCATATTCTATGAAGGTGTACGCAAATGGAGAACAGCGAAAGAAAGGCGATTTTGCCTATAAGCTTGTTTCAGATGATTCTTTTTGTATTACATTTCCAATAAGCGACACTGATGCTGCACGTTATAGAAATAAAAAATATCTTTCTATTAAATTAACATCAATTGGTGTAACAGTAAATGGAAGCTTTTATCTTCACACTGCATCTGATGGCACTTCAATGGCAACAGTTTCATTAAATAAATATGGTTCAAGCTATCTGACGGAGCGTTATCTTGATTTTAAGATTGCAGAGGATGATATTAAAGGCTACAAGATTCCAAAGTCAGCAGTGCTTAGCAAGGATTTTCTTGTTGTGCCAGAACAATATGTTATCAATTCAGAAGAAAAAGGTGTAGGTGTATATAAGGAAGTAATTCAGTCTGACGGCAGTGCAAAGGCTGTATTTACAAAAGTTTCTATTTATGCAAAGCAGGGAAACAGCTATTATATTTCTGCATCTGGACTTACGACAGAGGATTATCTGATTGGTGCTAGTGTAGAAAAAAGTGAGGATGGCACATCTGAAACAATTACAACTGATCCAACAAATCGCCATTTGATTGCTGTGTCAGCACCGCTTACTGGTGTGTACAGTGTAAACAGAGGATATTGTATTTTCCGCCAGATTGATATTTTAAGTGAGACGAGCGATCATAACTACTATATTATTAATACGGGTACCTACTACGGATTGTCCGCCTACGATCGCATTATTTTAAATGCAGGTCTTGTAACCGAAAATCAGATCATCTATTAAAAGGAGAAATTGAAAATGGTAAGTGAAAACCTAGAGCAGGTAAAAGCTAATATAGAAGCAGCATGTAAAAGAGTTGGAAGAGATCCCAAAGATGTGCGTCTTGTTGCTGTCAGCAAGACAAAGCCGATTTCTTTAATTGAGGAGGCAATCGAAGCTGGTCAGGATACCTTCGGGGAAAACAAGGTTCAGGAAATGTGTGATAAAATGGAAGTGCTTCCAGACAATATAAAATGGCATATGATTGGTCATCTGCAGCGAAACAAGGTAAAATATATCGCAGGAAAGGTTGAATTGATTCATTCTGTGGACAGTATTCGTCTGGCAAAGCAAATCTCAGATGAGGCACAAAAACAATCAATTGAGATTCCAGTGCTTTTAGAGGTTAATGTAGCAAGAGAGGAAAGCAAGTTTGGCTTTTTTACAGAAGAAACAGAGGATGCCTGCAGAGAAATTTCCAAGATGCCTGGAATCCGTGTGAAAGGTTTAATGACAAGTGCTCCTTTTGTAGAGAACGCGGAGGATAATCGTAAATATTTTAAAAAATTATATGAATTAGCAGTTGACATTCAGAGTAAAAACATTGATAATATATCAATGAGAGAGCTATCTATGGGTATGACTGGAGATTATGTTGTAGCTGTTGAAGAGGGTGCAACGATTGTCCGGGTAGGAACTGGCATATTTGGTTCACGATAACACAAGAAGGAGAACAGTAATGGGTTTTTTAGACGGTTTTTTAAATAAGATGAATTTTTCTACCACCGACGAGTACGATGGAGATTATGACGATATGGATATGACAGAAGAAAACGAAGAAGAGGAGGAAGAAACCGCAGCTAGCGCAGCTGAGGAAAAGAAGGCTGATCAGGAGACTCCAAAGACAGAGTCTGCACCAGCTTCTTCTACAGCAACCTTCCGCAAGAAGTCAGCAAAAAATACCTCAAGCAAGGTGGTTTCTATGAATGGTGTTATGAAACAGTCAGAAGTATGTATGATCATTCCAAAGGAGTACAACGATACTAAGGATATCGCTGAGATCCTGCTTTCAGGAAAGACCGTAGTGCTTAATATGGAAGCAATGAACTTTGATACCGCACAGCGTGTAATTGACTTTACATCTGGTGCATGCTTTACAATGGGCGGCAATCTGCAGAAGATTTCCAAAAAGATCATCATTGCAACACCAAGCAATGTAGAGCTTTCTGGTGATTTCACTGAGCTTCTTGGTGACGATGATTCAACCGATATCAGCTCTTATAGTCTGAAGGTGTGATGAGATGAACAAAGAAGAACAGATGATTTGCAGTCATCTGCTGGATTTGGCAGAGGCATGCGACAGAAGAGGATACCCTATGGGCAGCGACTTTCTGACGCTCAATGAGCAGAATCTGTTTTTGGCTTTCTCAAAGGATAAGCTTCCGCCTGTTTCTATGGAGATGTGTGGTGGCTATGAACTTGCAGAACGAAAGATTATATTTTACAAGCCAGTAGGAGTTGGGGAGGAATACCCGGCTCCTATCTCTTTATTATCGGTTCAGCCTTTAATGAAGAAGTTTTCAGAAGAACTGACACACAGAGACTATCTGGGTGCACTTATGAATCTTGGCATTTCAAGAACAAAAACAGGCGATATAATCGTGCAGGATAAGCAGGCATATCTTATTGTATCAGAGTCGATTGCAGATTACATTTGTGAAAATTTGACCAGAATCCGTCATACAAGTGTTATGTGCAGGCAGATTGACTGGCAGGAGTTTGACTATAAGCCGCAGGTGAAGGAGGTCATGGGAAGCATCGCATCTGTACGTCTCGATGCAGTGATTGGACTGGCATTTTCTCAGTCAAGAAGTAAGCTGACTGGTTATATAAGTGAGGAGAAGGTGCAGGTAAACGGAAAAGTGATTACATCAAATGCTTATAATTTAAAGGAAAATGATCTGATCTCTGTGCGTGGTCTTGGAAAGTTTCGCTATAAGGGAACCTCTGCCGTTACCAAAAAAGGAAGACTTATGGCATCAGTAGAAGTTTTTGTATAAGAAAGAGAGGAGTACAATGTCAAAAAGTTTAATGATCAATAATCAGGCACATGAGCCGATTTACGAGATCGTCTTTGAGACGGCGTTTGAAAAACTGGCAGAAAAGGTAAAGCAGATCGGTCTTGAGGGGAGAAAGGTCTGCATCGTAATGGATTCCAACACTAGCCATTTATATGGGGAAATGGTACGAAAGGTGTTAGAGCCTGTATCTGCGAAGGTGATTTCCTTCCAGTTTCCGGCAGGAGAGCTTCATAAGACACTTGATGTAGTTCGCGATATTTATAAAGAGCTGATAGAAGCTCATTTTGACCGTAAGGATTATTTGGCAGCGCTTGGCGGCGGTGTTGTAGGTGATATTACCGGATTTGCAGCGGCAACATATTTAAGAGGAATCTCATTTATACAGATTCCAACAACACTTCTTTCTCAGTCAGACAGCAGTGTCGGAGGAAAGACAGGCGTTGATTTTGATGGTTATAAAAATATGGTTGGTGCATTCTGCATGCCAAAGCTTGTATATATGAATGTTTCCACATTATCTACGATGGATGAAAGAGATTATCTTTCTGGAATGGGTGAAGTTGTAAAGCATGGTCTGATTCGCGATAAAAAGTTTTTTGACTGGCTGAAAATAAACCATGAAAAAATCTGCAGCCAGGATAATGAGACATTGATTGAAATGGATTACCACAACTGTAGTATTAAAAGAGAGGTAGTAGAGAAAGATCCAACCGAGCAGGGAATCCGCAGTCTTTTAAATTTTGGTCATACACTTGGTCATGCAATTGAAAAGCAAAAGGCAGGAGAATTGTATCATGGTGAGTGCGTTTCGATTGGTGCAGCAGCCGCAGCTTATATTAGTATGAAGCGAGGTTATCTTACAAAAGATGATCTTCAGACTGTACTTGATGCGTTCACATCATTTAAGCTTCCAATAACAGTGACTGGTGTGGATAAAGAGGCAGCACTTGCAGCAACAAAAAGTGACAAAAAGATGCAGGGCAATCAGATACGTTTTATTTTGTTAAAGTCTCTTGGAGAGGCCGTTGCTGATAAGACTGTTACAATGGATGAGATGCGCGAGGCACTTGACTTTGTGTGTCAGGATGCGTGAGGTGAGTACATGAAAAAGAAACGAGCTGGTTTTGCAGCCCTTTTATGTACGCTGCTTATTGTATTAGATCAGATCACAAAGGCATTAACCGTGTCTGTGCTTAAGGTACATGACATTGTGGTAATTCCAGGCGTGCTTACATTGACCTATGTAGAGAACAGAGGTGCAGCATTTGGCATTTTCCAAAATAAAAAGATTTTTTTCTTTTTGATCACAGCTGTGATGATTGCTGTATTTGCATACTGCTATGTACGGCTGCTTAATCAAAAGTCATATCGTATTCTTAGAATGCTTTGTGTTACGTACACGGCAGGAGCACTTGGAAATCTGATTGACCGCATATTCAGAGGCTATGTAGTTGATATGATTTATTTTGTGCCAATCAATTTCCCAGTATTTAATGTGGCAGACTGCTATATTACTGTGTCAACAGTCATTCTCTTAATCGCGCTCTTTTTCTGCTATCAGGATGATGACTTTTCATTTTTAAAACCATCAGGAAAGGCAGGAAAAAAACATGAGTGAACTTCTGATTGTAGGAAGTGAGCAGGACAATACTCGCCTGGATCGTTTCCTGGCAGATCAGTATGAGGAATATACACGTTCTTTTCTGCAAAAGCTGATTGACCAGGGAAATGTATCAATAAATGGTATTTCTGTTAAAAAAAGTGGAATAAAGCTGAAGGAGAATGATGAAATTGCAGTTACGCTTCCAGAGCCGCAGCCGCTTGAGGTAGTTGCAGAGGATATACCTCTTGATATTTTGTATGAAGATGACGATGTCATTTTAATTAATAAGCCGAAGGGTATGGTGGTGCATCCAGCGGCGGGTCATACATCTGGTACAATAGTGAATGCACTTCTGTATCACTGTAAAGACAGTCTTTCAGGAATCAATGGAGTGATTCGTCCTGGAATCGTTCACAGAATTGATATGGATACGACAGGTGTTATAATTGCCTGTAAAAACGATGCATCGCACAACTGCATTGCAGCGCAGCTAAAGGAGCATTCAATCACAAGACGTTACTATGCCATTGTCCACGGCAATTTAAAAGAAGACGAGGGAGTGATTGACGCACCGATTGGCCGTGATCCAAATAATAGAAAGCGCATGGCAATCAATCATAAAAATGGAAAAAATGCAGTAACGCACTATAAGGTACTGGAGAGATTTGGGCGCTTTACATGGATAGAGTGCCGCCTTGAGACTGGCCGTACACATCAGATTAGAGTCCATATGGCATCTATTGGTCACCCATTGTTGGGAGATGCTCTTTACGGGCCTGCAAAATGCCCATATCAGCTTCAGGGTCAGACACTGCATGCGTATGTGTTAGGTTTTATTCATCCGTCTACAGGGGAATATATGGAGTTTCAGGCACCGCTTCCTGATTATTTTGAAGATCTTCTGAAAAAGCTTCGCCAATCATCCGCAGGATAAAAATAAAAGGATAAAAAAGTATGAAGAAAATAATTGCAAAAATCTTTTCACCGTGGGGACTTGTACCGCTTATTATGGCATTGCTGTGCAATTTTGTTGTATATAGCGGCTGCAATGCGCTTACACGAAACTGGAATCTTCATAGTCTTGCAATTCCACTTGATAAGCAGATTCCATTGATCCCGTGGACGATAGTGATTTACTTTGGCTGCTATATTTTTTGGATTATCAATTATATTTTGATTTACAGAAGAAGCAGAGAATATGCCTACCGTTTTTTTGTTGCAGATTTTTTATCACGAATTGTGTGTCTTGTGTTTTTTTTATGTTATCCGACTACGCTGGTACGTCCCGCTGTAGAAGGGGAGGGGATTTTTTATGATGCCATTCGTTTTCTCTACAAAATCGATGCGCCAACAAATCTTTTTCCATCCATTCACTGCCTTGTCAGCTGGTTTTGCTTTATAGGTATTATAAGTGACATAAAAATTCCAAAATGGTATAAGGTGATGTCTTTTTTGATTGCCCTGGCAGTATTTGTATCAACACTTACTACAAGACAACATGTGATTGTGGATGTTGTTGGAGGTGTAGTACTTGCTCAAATCTGCTACTTGATTGCGCAGAAGACAAACATATGGAGATGCTTTGAGAAAACATTTGATTATCTGAATGGCTTTTTTGCAGAGTGATACGCACTTAAAAGAATTGTACGAAAAAAGTTGCATTTTAATCTGAAATATTGTATAATACCATCATAAGATTTTGAAAGTTGAAAGGAGTGAGCATTATGACAGGTAATTTAGTGATCACAATAGGCAGAGAGTGCGGAAGCGGCGGAAGATTGATCGGAAATCGTCTTGCAGAAAAATTGAATATTAAGTGTTACGATAAGGAATTGCTGACACTGGCGGCGAAGAAGAGCGGACTGTGCGAGGAAATTTTTGAGAGTCACGATGAGAAGCCAACAAGCAGTTTTCTTTATTCTCTTGTAATGGACAGCTATTCAATGGGATATTCTACATCATCCTTCATTGATATGCCGTTAAATCACAAGGTTTTTCTGGCACAGTTTGATACAATCAAGCATTTAGCTGACACAGAGAGCTGTGTAATTGTAGGACGCTGTGCAGATTATGCACTGGCAGAGTATCCAAATGTGTTAAGCGTATTTATCTCCGGCAACATGGATGAGAAGATCAAGTACATTTCTAAGCTGTATGATAAAACACCAGAAAAGGCAAAGGATATCATTATTAAGACAGATAAGAAGCGTTCCAACTATTACAATTATTATACAAGTAAGAAGTGGGGCGATGCCAGAAGCTATGATGTCTGTTTAAACAGCAGCGTACTTGGACCAGAGGGTACCGTAGATGCAATTTTGGAGATTATCAAGCTTCGTGAGAGAAATCGAGCAGGAAAGTAAAAACAAGAGGCGGGCTGCAAGGGCAGCCTGCCTATTATTTTTTTATCGTTTGTAGATTCTCTGTATATGAAAATGAAATCAGAAAGGAAATCGTCATCATAATAGTAATGGACATAAAAGGAGGAAGAAGAAATGATACGCATACTGCCTAGACCGCAGCATATCGAAGAAAGAGAGGGAAGACTGCTTCTTGATTACCATTGCAGAATTACAATGGACAGCAGCTGCCCATCAGAAGTATTTTTTTATGCATCACAGCTTGCAGAGCAGCTTAAAAAATCATCAGGTATTGAACTGTTGATTGACAGACGTACATCAGGTGCGCATAAGGGCATTGTGCTTTGCATGAGTGAGGAAGCAGGAATTACAAGAGAAAATAAAAAGGAAAAAGAAGCATATCGTCTGGAAATCACACCAGAGGGTGTAACTGTATGCGCAGCAGAAAAAGAAGGTCTTTTTAATAGTGTTCAGACGCTTCGCCAGCTTATTATTCAATATGGAAGTTCTTTGCCATGTTTGTATATCGAGGATTATCCGGAACTTTCCGTGCGTGGCTGGTTTATGGATGTAACAAGAGGCCGTATTCCAAAGATGACCTATTTAAAGGAACTGGCAGATCGATGCAGTCTTTATAAGATTAATCAGCTGCATCTTTATATTGAGCACACCTTTTTATTTGATGGTTTGAGTGAGGTTTGGAGAGACGATACACCGCTTACAGCGCAGGATATTCTTGAATTTGATGCATATTGTGCAGAGAGAAATATTGAACTTGTTCCTTCTGTTGCTACATTTGGTCATTTGTATAAGGTACTTCGTACAAAAACATTCCATGAGCTTTCAGAAGTGGAAGAAGCAGAGGGTACAGCATTTTCATTTTATGAGCGCATGTGCCATCATACGTTAAACAGCACAGATGACAGAGCATATGAGTTAGTATGCCGTTTAATTGATGAGTATAGTCCACTGTTTCGTTCTAACCTTTTTAATATCAACTGCGATGAAACCTTTGACCTTGGAAGAGGAAGAGGAAAAGAAAGAGCAGATGAAATTGGCTCTCATGTAATGTATGTTCAGTGGGTTAACCGCGTATGTGAGCATGTGAAGGCGCTTGGAAAGCGTCCGATGTTCTGGGGAGATATCATTGCTGCACATCCTGAAGCTATTAAAGAACTGCCAGAGGATGTAATCTGCATGACTTGGGATTATAGTCCGACACCACGAGAAATCAATGTGAAAAAGCTTTGGGAGAATGGTGCGCATCAATATCTGTGTCCAGGTGTTCAGGGATGGAATCAGGCAATTCACCTGTTAGATAATGCTTATGAAAATATCAAGCAGATGACAATATTTGCGCATAAGTATGATGGTGAAGGTCTTTTAAATACTGACTGGGGTGATTTTGGTCATTTCCAGCATCCAGAACTTTCTATGGTAGGTATCATTTATGGAGCTGCATTTAGCTGGAACAGCGATATTATGGAAAAGTCAGCGATAAATGCTGATATATCAATAATTGAATATGGTGATTGTTCTGCGTCACTTGTTGAAGTGATAAGTCATATGAGCAATCAGGCAGTTGTGAATTGGGGAGAGTTTGTACGTATTCTGGAAAATTGTCGTTATCAGGTCGCAGAAAGAGAAGTAACTGCTTTTTGGGAGAAATATGACGAACAGACCGAAAATTCACAGAAGCAGATTGAATTTTGCAACGAAGCAATTAGAAATGACATGGCGAAGGTATCTGCACTTCTTGTTGGAATTGAGGAAGGAAAACGCAAGTATATAGCTCCAATTCTTCATATGGCAGAAGGTCAGATTCTGATCAATACTATGTTTGGCGTGATTAAGAATGTGCATGATGGACAGCAAAATCCGTGTACAGATAAAAGAGCACTTGCTGAGGCTTTTGAGATCTGGTACTATGAGTATCGCAGACAGTGGCACAAAATTAGCCGTGAGAGTGAGCTGTACCGTATTGGTGAATTGATTTTTTGGTTAGCAGATTATATAAGAGAACTGTAAGTTAAAATAATGAATATGCCAGGCTTGGTTCGGAAATATTGTCCGTTCAAGTCTGGCATAAATTATGTGTGGGGCGCATAGATTGGCGTAAGAACAAATAAACAGGTCATTGCCATGAAACGAAACACGAAAAAAAGGATGCGAAAGCAGAAAAAGTATCAGATAAGACGTGATGTGAAAAAACAAAGAGCGGAGCATGTGGTGGATTGCCTTCATTTGCCTAAAGATGTAGTGATGGGGGCAGAACTGACGCAGTTGTCAGGAAATAGTGAAATGCAGGTGAGAAATTTTAAAAAGCTTATTTCATGTCAGGAAAATGAGATATGTATCCAGACAGGAAGACATCGAATTAGAATAACAGGGCGCTGCCTGGCAATGGCCTACTTTGCATCAGAGGAGGTTAAGGTGACGGGGTGCATTACATCAATCTGCTACGAGGAATGAGCATTTAAAAGCAGGGCTGAAATGGCGGTGAGAAGTTGAGAAATGGATGGTCAAATCATGTTTTGATCAGCATAAGCGGATCAGAAACAGAACGCTTTTTAAATATAGTATCGTTTCATGGTTTAGTTTTGTATCAGGTACGCAGAAAACCATCAGGTATAGAGGCAGATGTGAAGGCGAAAGATTTCTTGAAACTGTGCTGTCTGCGTACAAAGGCGGATGTTTCTATCCGTATTCTTGAAAAGCGAGGCCCATATTTTTTATGGAAGAAAACAAGAAAAAACCGTGTGGGAATTTGCTGTGGCATACTGGCATTTGCCGCTTTATATGTTATGTCCTTGTTTGTATGGGATATTGATTTTGCAGGAAATATGCGCTACACAGACAGCTATCTTTTGCAGTTTGTCAAAAATGAGGGCTACAAACCAGGTATGAAGATTTCAAGTGTGGCTTGTGACAGACTGGAAAAGCAGCTTCGCAATGAGTTTGATGATATTACATGGGTATCGGCTCGTTTAGAAGGCACGAGACTTGTTGTAGAGATAGAAGAAAATAATACTGCTTCAGCAAAAGAAAAGGAGCAAACACCATGCAGTCTTAAGGCATCAAAAAGTGGAATTATTGCGAGGATGATCACAAGGCGGGGAACGCCGCTTGTCAAAAAGGGAGATCAAGTCGAAAAAGGAGATCTTTTGGTGTCTGGACTGCTTCCTATTTACAATGATTCACAGGAAATTGTTGGATATGAGAAGACAAATGCCTCAGCTGATGTGTGGATTAAATACGAGGAGAATATTGAAATTACAATACCCCGAAGTCAGACTGTAAGACATTATACATCAAAGCAGGTGCATTCGGGGCTTGTTTTGTTCGGTCATCGTTTTTGTCTGCCGCAAAGTCTTATGGCGTCAGATCAGGAAGAATTGTATATTGAGCAGCATCAATGGAAGCTTTTTGAACATTTCTACTTGCCCTTTTATAATGAAGAATATTGTCTTATGAAGTACGAAAACGCGACGGTTTGCTACGATGATGAGAGCCTTAAAAAACAGGCAGACCAAAAATATCTTGAATTTATTATTCAATTGGAAAAATTAGGGGTGGAAATAATTGAAAATAATGTTACAATAGAAAGTGGTCCGAAAGACTATCGAATGAATGTGCAGTTTCTTCTTGAAGCAAACGCATCAGAGAAATGTACTCTGGAATCGCAAGTGCAGGAACTGCAAAAACAAGAGTAACAAGTGAGGTTAATGTATGAGTGTTGCGCAAGCAGTTATGGAAATACCGGCTGCCCATCAGCTGAATGTATTTGGACAGTTTGACTGTAATATAAAAAAGATTGAACGTGCCTTTGGTGTAACGTTTGTAAACCGGGGTGAAACGATTCGTCTTTCAGGAACAGAAGAGGCAGTTGGTAAGGCGCGAAGCGTTGTGGATACGCTGCTTGAATTGTCACGAAGAGGAAACACTGTGACTGAGCAGAATGTTGATTATACGATTTCAATGTCTTTTTCCGAGAAAAGCAGTGATGTACTTGAGATTGATAAGGAAATCATCTGCCGTACGATCTCTGGAAAGCCAGTAAAGCCAAAGACCGTTGGACAAAAGAAGTATGTTGACGAAATACGAAGCAAAATGATTGTGTTTGGTGTTGGTCCAGCAGGAACTGGAAAAACATATCTGGCAATGGCGATGGCAATTGATGCATTTAAAAAGCAGGAGGTCAGCCGTATTATTCTGACGCGTCCGGCAATTGAGGCTGGTGAGAAGCTGGGATTTTTGCCTGGTGATCTTCAGAGTAAAATAGATCCTTACCTGCGTCCATTATATGACGCATTGTATCAGATTATGGGTGCAGAAAGCTTTATAAACAATCAGGAGAAGGGCCTTATAGAAGTGGCACCGCTTGCTTACATGAGAGGACGTACACTAGATAACTCTTATATTATACTGGATGAGGCACAGAATACGACACCTGCTCAGATGAAGATGTTTTTGACACGTATTGGTTTTGGGTCAAAAGTTATTATCACAGGAGATATGACGCAAAAAGACCTTCCGGCAGGTACGCCGTCTGGTCTTGATGTGGCAATTAAGGTTTTAAAGAATGTGGATGATATCGGATTTGTCTATCTTGATAACCGCGATGTTGTTCGTCATCCGCTTGTTCAGAAAATCGTAAAAGCTTATGAGGATTACGAAAATAAGCAAAACAGCAAAATGCGTGCGAAAGAGCATGAAGAAAAAACGAGAAAGCCAAGAGGCTGATGGAGAGAGTATGACAATTACAATTGAGAATGAAGCTTCAAAGGAGCTACCATTTGATTACAAGGCGTTAATTGAACGTGTTGTTATGGGTTGCATGGATTATGAGAAGTGCCCGTATGAGGCAGAGGTCAATGTATTATTGACAAATAATGAGGAAATTCATAAGATCAATAAGGAATACCGCGGAATTGACCGTCCAACAGATGTCTTATCATTTCCGATGGTCGATTACGATAAGCCGGCGAATTTTGATCCGTTGGAAAATGCGTCAGAGGACTATTTTAATTTCGAAACGGGAGAGCTTGTACTTGGTGATATTATCATATCAGTGGACAAGGTATATGAGCAGGCTGAAAGCTATGGCCATTCATTAGAGCGTGAATTGGGCTTTTTAGTGGCACATAGTATGCTTCATCTGTTTGGCTATGACCATATGGAAGAAGAAGAACGCGAGCAGATGGAGGCTCGCCAAAGAGAAATATTGAACGGATTATCAATTCTCAGATAAGCCTAAAAGAAAGATTGGCGGCAGGAAAGGGAAGATTTTGTAATGGAAAAAAAGAAAAATGATTTTATCGCACAAGGAAGTATTCTGGCGATTGCGTCAATATTGGTGCGTGTAATGGGAATGATTTATCGTATTCCTATGACGGCGATTATTGGAGACAAGGGAAACGGATTTTATTCGTATGCGTACAGCGTTTACACAATTTTACTGCTGCTGTCCTCATACAGTCTTCCGCTTGCCGTGTCAAAGATGGTTTCTGCAAAGGCACAATTGGGTCAGTGGCGCAATGTAAAGAGAGTATTTATATGTGCAATTGCATTTGCAATCGGTATTGGTACTACATTTGGTTTGACTGTATTAATTGGTGCGCAGTTTTTTACAAGGGTATTTTTCCACAGTGAGCTGGCGGCTATTGCGCTTCGTTTTATGGCACCGACCATTTTGATTATGGCGCTTCTTGGTGTATTTCGTGGTTTCTTCCAGGGACTTCAAAATACACTTCCAACAGCAGTTTCACAGATTGTAGAGGGATTGATCAATGCGATCATGTCAGTTGTGTTTGCATATTTTCTGTTTGATTTTGGTCACGGAATGGATGTAGCAAGCGGTACGACTGATTTAGGCTACGCATGGGGTGCAGCAGGCGGCGCAATAGGAACTGGTGCCGGTGCACTGGCAGGCTTGATCTTTTGCTTTATTTTGTTTGTGGCATACAGAAAAATTCTTGCAGTTAATATTAGCCGTGATAAGACAGGAACACAGCAGGAGTATGGCGATATTTTTCGTCTTATGCTTTCTATTGCACTTCCAGTTATCTTAAGCACTGCACTTTATAACTTGATTGAGCTGGTAGATGGAAGCTTGTTTAACAATATCATGGCTTCAAAGGGCATGGAGGATGTAAAGGACAGCATGTGGGGAGCCTATAATGCAAAGGCTTTGCTTTTAGTTCATATTCCGGTATCTATCTCCTCAGCAATGGCAGTATCGCTTGTTCCAACACTGACAGCTGCATATGCTCTTGGAGATGAGCAGACTGCAAAGTCAAAAGTTCATGCAATTCTTAGGTTTATTTCGATACTGGCATTTCCGTCTGCCGTTGGTTTGCTTGTACTAGCAAATCCAATTATCAAGACTTTATTTTCTGGTGACACAAGCGCAGCAAGCACTTATCTTCAGGTTGTCTGCCCAGCCGTTATCACATTCTCATTTTCTACCATCACAAACTCAATTCTTCAGGGAATTGACAGAATGAATCTTCCAGTCTGCCACTCTCTGATTGCGATGGCAGTTCATGTTGTGGTATTATTAATTCTTTGTCTTGGCTTTAACATGGGTATTTACGGCGTTATTATCAGCTATGTGATCTATGCACTTGTGATTACAATCCTGAATTTCTATTCTATCAGCAAGATTTTGGAATATCGCCCAGATGTGATTACATTATTTGTAAAGCCGGCAGCTGCCTCTGGAATTATGGGCATTGTATGCTTTGGATGTTATCAGCTGCTGTATCAGTTTTTAGGAAAAGCAATTCCGATGCTGATATCTGTAGTAGTAGCAGTCGTTGTGTATTTTGCAGTTGCAGTTAAATGTAAGCTTCTTACCGAGAGCGTCATGAGAGATCTGCCAAAGGGAAGCATGTTGATTCGCATTGCAAAAAAATGCAGGCTGATGTAAGTTTATAGGAATAAATGAATGAAAACGAATCCATACTTTACATAAAAATAAAACTTGGCAAAAGGAGTATTTGTGTGAAGTATGCAATTCGTTTTCTTTCTGTTGCGGCATTCTTTCTAATGATTGAGCAGACAAGCTTTTTTATAACAAGGCATGCAGCAAAAAATATGTTGGCAGATAAAGAACAAAAAGAAATTTTAATGCGTTTGCCTCCAAAATCAGAGAGTGAGGTGCGCGTGAATGCACAGATGGATATTTTTCTGGAAGAGTACAGTGTCGATACAGGGCAGCTGCTTTTTGTAGAACCATATTGGGATATACGTTTGGCAGGGATGAATGAAGAGGAACTTCGTCTTTTTTTATCAGATCCGTCTCAAATGGAAGAAAAAGATGATATACGAGGATGTATTAGGTGTGAGCTTATTGAGATGGACTGGTGTACACTTAGGATTAGGAAATATGTAACTAGTCAAAATACATTTGTACATGGAAAGGAAAACTTTAATGAAAACACAGGTGCTTGTCATTGGAGCGGGCGCGTCAGGATTGACGGCTGCGATATATGCCGCTCGCGGCGGATGCAAGGTGCATATTCTTGAGGCACAGGATCGCCCGGCAAAAAAAATCTTGGCGACAGGAAATGGAAAATGTAATTATACAAATGAAAAAATGGCACTTTCCTGTTATAGAAGTGCCTTTATCAGTCAGGCAGAAGAGGTGCTTTCACAGTATCCGCCGTCTGCTGCGATTACCTATTTGAAGGAGCTTGGCATTTGGCCAAGTGAACGCGATGGCTATTATTATCCATCATCTGGACAGGCAGCATCAGTTGCAGAATGTCTTTTGATGGAAGCAAAGCGGCTTGGTATTGTGATACATACAGATTCATCTGTTACGCAGGTAAAAAATAAAAATAACGAATTTATAGCCGCTACGTCACAGGGAGAGCATTTTGAGAGCTGTTTATTGATAATTGCGGCAGGAAGTCTTGCCGGAATGAAGGAAGGAAAGCTTGTCGATCCCCAAGGTTTTTGCCGCACACTTGGCTTAAAAGTACAGCCGACAGTTCCGGCGCTCACGGCACTTGTTCAGGAAAAAGATCCGATTGGGAAGATTTGGAGCGGTGTGCGCGTGCAGGCAGCTGTGTCACTTATTTCTGATGGAAAGTGTATGAGTAAGGATAAGGGAGAAGTACAACTGACGGATTATGGTATTTCAGGAATCCCGGTCTTTCAGGTTAGCCGCTATGCATCATATTCATTGTTAAAAAGGAAAAAGACAGAAGCGGTTATTGATTTTATGCCATCCATGACAAGAAATGAGCTGTTAGAGGAGCTTCGTGTGCGTGCAGGCTTTACAGAGCGAAGTGCACAGGGACAGCTTTGTGGATTATGGAACTCAAAGCTTGTACATGCACTTTGCAAAAAGGCAAGAATTGCAATTGACAGACCAATGAGGCTGGCAGACTGCGATAACCTGGCAGCGCTTGCAAAAGAATATCGCATTACAATTACGAAAACTAACCCAGTAAGTCAGTCACAGGTATGTGCTGGCGGCGTTGACCTTAGAGAAATTGATCCGTCAACAATGGAATGTGTGAATGTGCCGGGGTTATATTTGACAGGAGAAGTTCTTGATGTGGATGGAATCTGCGGCGGTTACAATTTGCACTGGGCATGGGCGACAGGCACACTTGCCGGAAAAGCAGCGGCAAATAAAATTGGAAAACAGAGGAAAAATAGATGATACAGATCAATTCATTAAAGCTTCCATGCGGTCACAGCAAAGAAGAGCTGGAAGAAAAAATATGTAAGCAGCTTAAAATATCACGCAGTCATTTAAAGAGCTGGAAGATTCTGCGCCAGTCTATTGATGCAAGAAAAAAGCCAGAGCTTTTCTTTGTCTATCTTATCGAGGCAGAGGTGGACAATGAACGGACAATTGTAAAAAAACTGCATAATCCGTCAATTGTGATTGCCTCTGGGCAGACCTATACATTTCCAAAGGAAGGAGTACTGCAGCAAAAACATCGCCCTGTAATAATAGGAACAGGACCGGCAGGACTTTTCTGTGGCTATCTGCTCGCGCAGCACGGATATCGTCCTATTCTTTTGGAGCGGGGCTCTGATGTAGATAATCGTTCTAAAAAAGTTGAGCATTTCTGGGAAACAGGAGAGCTTGATGAGAAGACAAATGTTTCATTTGGAGAAGGTGGCGCAGGTACATTCTCAGATGGAAAATTAAACACACTTGTCAAAGATAAGCTTATGAGAAATCGCAAGGTGTTAGAAATTTTTGTTGAGCATGGTGCACCGGAAGAAATTTTATATCAGCAAAAGCCTCACATTGGAACTGATGTGTTAAAGAATGTAATTGTAAGTATGAGAAAGAGTATCCTAGAGTATGGCGGAGAAGTACGTTTTGACAGCTGTATGACAGATCTTGATGTAAGAGATGGCGCACTAGCTGGAATATGGGTCAATCAGACTGAGTATATTGCATGTGAGACACTCGTCCTTGCAACAGGACATAGTGCGCGCGATACATTTGCCATGCTTGGAAAGCATATTCATATGGAACCTAAATCATTTGCTGTCGGTGTGCGTATTGAGCATCCGCAGGAGATGATCAATTTCTCACAATATGGAGCCGCACATGTTTTGTCACTTGGCGCAGCCAGCTATAAGCTGACGCATCAGGCAGAAAACGGTCGTGGTGTGTACAGTTTTTGCATGTGTCCAGGAGGCTTTGTGGTCAATGCATCAAGTGAGAAGGGCGGTCTTGCCGTAAACGGAATGAGCTACCATGCGCGTGACAGTAAGAATGCAAATTCAGCACTTATTGTCACTGTTACACCGCAGGATTTTCCTGATGCGTCTTATATGGGCGGCGTAGCCTTCCAGCGAAGACTTGAGCAGGCAGCATACCGCGCAGGAAACAGCAAAATTCCGCTTCAGCTGTTTGGTGATTTTAAAGAAGGACGTATCTCAACTGGCCTCGGAGAAGTCAAGCCATGCACAAAGGGTGCATATGCATATGCCGATTTAAATCAGGTGCTTCCAAAGCCGCTTACTGAGGCACTTTGCGAAGCTATTCCAGCATTTGACCGCAAAATTCATGGCTTTGCAAGAGAGGATGCGCTTTTGCTTGGTGTGGAGAGTCGTACCTCATCACCGCTTCGTATGGTACGTGATGAAAATGGAGAGAGCAATGTGCGTGGACTATATCCGTGCGGTGAAGGCGCAGGCTATGCAGGCGGCATCACATCAGCAGCGATGGATGGCATTCGTGCAGCAGAGTGGATTGCGGCGCGTTTCTGTCCGTGAAAAGGGAGCTTCATATGATGATAGAAGAAGAGAAACGCTTATTTCGCAAATCGGCGTTAAAAAGGCGTGCAAAGATTACGAATAGACAGGAAAAATCCGCGCAGATTGCGAAAAATTTATTTGACATAAAAGCTTACAAAAATGCCAGCATGATCTTTGCCTATATGTCATATCGCAGCGAGGCAGATACAATGCCTGTCATTGAGCATGCACTTGCTGAACAAAAATGTGTTGCTGTTCCAAGGGTAGTCCTTTTGGATGGAGAGCAGGGAAGCGGCAAGATGGTGTTTTGTCGTATTATGTCATTAGATGATTGTGTAAAAGGGACATATGGCATTTTAGAGCCAAAAAAAGACTGCCAGGTAGTTCGGGCAGACGAGAATAGCTTGATTCTTGTACCAGGATGTGCATTCACACGAGATGGGCTGCGCATGGGTTACGGCGGCGGTTACTATGACCGCTACCTGCAAATGTATAAGGAAGCAGTTACAGTTGGCTATGCATTTGAGGAACAGCTTTTCGATGCAATTCCAAGCGAAGCACATGACAGACGGCTTGATTTTGTTGTGACGCAGAAAGATTGCTATGAAGCAGAGTACAGCAGAATGTAGACCAAATCAAAAACATGGTCATCAATTAAAACATGACAGAAAGAAAGGTACAGAAGTTGAAAATTACGATATTAACCGTTGGAAAATTAAAGGAAAGCTACTGGAAGCAGGCCATTGCGGAATATTCAAAGCGACTCGGACTGTATACGAAGCTTGAGCTTGTTGAGGTCGAGGATGAAAAAACTTTGGATCAGGCAAGCGATCTTCTCTGTGAGCAAATCAAAGATAAAGAAGGAGATCGTCTGCTTGCCCGCTGTCCGAAGGATGGATATGTGATCGCGTTAGCTATTGATGGAAAACAGTATGATTCAGTTGCATTATCAAAGCATTTAGAAAAACTTACAGTGGCAGGGCGGTCACATCTTGTTTTTGTGATCGGAGGCTCCCTTGGCCTTAGTAAAAAGGTACTTGTCCGTGCCGATGAGAAGCTAAGCTTCTCGGCACTGACATTTCCACATCAAATGATGCGTGTGATTTTACTTGAGCAGATATATCGCTGTTTTCGCATTCAGAAAAATGAGCCGTATCACAAGTAACAGAATTATAACTGTGCGCAGATAAGGTCATTTATTGCCTGCGTCAGTTCTTCTCCGTTGCGGCATTCTGCGACAAGTGATACGACGGCATCTGCGTCAGGCAGTACAATGGAAAGCTGAGAATATTTGCCATCGGCACGGTAGGAATTATATTTTCCACGCCAGAACAGATAACCATACTGTTCTGTGTCTGATGGCTTTGTGCTTTCCTCAATCCATGCAGCATTTAACAGCTGTTTTCCATTCCATTTTCCTTTATTCAAATAGAACAGACCAAATTTGTGAAGCTCAGAAAGAGTAAGGAACAGTCCGCCCGCACCAAATGTATTGCCAAGAGGATCAATTTCCCAGGTTGGCCGTTTAATTTCAAGATGTTTAAAAAGTCGCGGCATAAGATAAGATACAAGATCGGTTCCAGAGCGTCTCTGAACAAGGATGCCTGCCAGATATGGACCTACATTATTGTAGACAAAATGTGTTCCAGGCTCATATACAAATGGAATAGAAAGAACCATCTTAACCCAATCATCTTCCTTATAGAGCGGCCTCTGTTCTCCCATCAAATGACCAGATTCCTGTCCAAGACACATCGTCAAAAGATCACGGACTGTTGCTTTTTTCAGATTCTCATCTGGATTTTCCGGAATATCGTCTGCGAATGCATCGGTAAGCTTTTCATCAAGCGAAATGAGTCCTTCCTGTACGGCAAATCCCATCGCACAAGACGTAAAACTTTTTGTCGCCGAATAAATATTTCTGCGGCATTCACCTTCACTTAACCACTCTGCTTTTAACTCATTATGCTGAGTAACCTTTACACCAAGAACACCAAGAGTCTTAGCTTTCTCAACAAAACTTGAGATGTCAATTGTTTCTTTGCATAAATCAAAATCAGACATATCGTTACCTCCATTAAAAAAGTTGCTATGTATAGATTGATAATATAATACCATATTGTCTTGTTAAGAAAATGGAGATTTTTTGTTAAGAAAATGGAGATTTCTTTCATTGGCAAAATTTCTCTTCAAAATTTTTTTACTCATTTTTTACAAGAAAATTTTTAGAGCGAATGATGATGTGCAGGCGTGCGGCAGAGGTACTTGGCTGGCGCTTTAAGCTTGTCGTAAATGGAAGTAAGCTGTGCTAATATTGACATTTCCTCTATTTTGGCATTATAATGAATTATCATTCAGAATGGAGTGAAAATATGTATTATGTGATGGACAGCAGAATCGTACCGCAGATACATCTGGCTGATTATTGGATATTAAAACCGCCGTGTGCGCATAAAAAGCGTGTACCGCATGAATATATAGCGTACTTGATTCAAAAGGGAGAGCTTTATTTGGCAGAGGATGGAATTACATATCATCTGCACCCAGGCGATTTTATTCTTTTGGATCCTGATAAATATCATGAGGGAAAGCAGATTACTTACTGCGAATATTATTACATTCATTTTCAGCATGATATGATTCATCTGATGACTCATCCAATGTTGGAAGAAAGCGAAAATAATGAAATAGACGAGTCCAAAATGCACGAACAAATGCTTCAGCTTCGTTGTGCAGCAATGCAGAGTGATTCAAGCGAAGCACCTAATGAAAAGAGCCATCAGCTTATGATTCCTAAGTATTGCCATATTCAGGATGAGACAGTTTGGGGAGCGCTGATTCAGCAAATTCAGCAAGTGGTATCGGCAAATTCAGACCATCTGGAATATTATAAGGATTTGAGCGGCGCGCAATTTCTAGCATTTTTAATTCAGCTTTCACGTGCCAGTTTGACATTTGCGCTGCAGGAAAATAAAATGATAACCGCCCGTGGCTATAAGAAAGTTCTTGAGGTGCAAAGTTTTTTGCATGAAGCCTACAAGGAACCGCTCACGGGCGATTATCTGGAAGAAAAATTTGATATCAATTTTGATTATCTGAACCGTCTATTTAGAAAGAATATGAAAAAAACGGTATTTCAGTATTTGCGTGACATTCGCATCGCGCATGCTAAGCAGCTGCTAACAACCACATCAATGAGGATAATGGAGGTCAGTGAGTGTGTTGGCTTTGCTGATGAAAGCTATTTCAGTAAAGTTTTTAAGAAGCAGACAGGCGTTTCACCTGCAGATTATGCCAAAACACAGGAAATAGCACAACACAATTAAACAACTGTCTTCTTCATCCATTTTTTTGACTTCCAACGGAAGAAGTAGTTAATTCCGCGGAAGGCTTCATCCATTGCAAAGGCGATCCAACAGCCTGTCAGTCCAAGTCCGAGCTTTACGCCTAGTATGTAAGAAAATAGTACGCTCATTGTCCAACAAGAACAGATAGAGACAATCATTGGAAAGACTACATCACCGGCACCGCGCAGAGAGTTCTCTTCGATATGGTTAAAACCGCGGAAAATCTCAACGAAAATATCCCAAAACAAAAGCGCACAGCCAACCTTAAGAATATCAGGGTCTTTTGTAAAAAGAGAAAGAAGCGGACGGCCAAATAGAAACAGTAAAATCGACAGCGTAGCATTTAGTAAAATCGTGACCTTTAAATTTTGCAGATTCAGCCGATATGCTTGATCGTATTTCTTGGCACCGCATAGCCATCCAATCAAAAGTGATGTTGACATTCCAAGGGAAAGGCCAAGCACATAAACATAAAAAACAAGATTGGAGACATATATTTTAGTTGAAATCGCGGAGACGCCAACTAGTGCAATAACAGATGTAGTTACAGTCTGCGATACATTGTAGGAGAGTGAGCTGATTCCGCCTGGAAGACCAACACGCAGAATTTCCTTAATCTTTAACAAGCTCTTTGGCCTCATCTTGTGAAAATCAAGCTGCAGCGGAAGACGAAACAGACAAATTATAATGCAGATAAGAGCAACACCACGGCTTATATTGCTGCACCATGCAATTCCCGATACGCCTTTAAGAAAGAATGGGAATGGTTGGAAAATAACGAGATAATTCAGTGCAGCATTTAAGATATTCATACCAAGAGAAATGCCAACGGAAATCTGAGGAAAACCGTAGCTTTTAAAGATTGAGGATATAATTACAAAAAGTGCTGGCAGAAATGAAAACTGCATGCAGATCGAAAAATATTTTGCAGCATCATCTAAAACATCTCCCTTTATATTAAGAAGTGTCATACATGGACGAGCAAATATAGACATTAAAATACTAATAACTGCACTTAGGGCAGCACCAAAGACAAGCGCTGAAAATACAGCTTCTGAGGTCTGTTCTTTTTTTCCTGCGCCAAGATGATGGCATAAAACAATGGAGACACCCGTTCCAATGACGGAGTAAAAAGTATAGATCATGCTGGAAAACTGACCGGCAGCACCCACGGCGGCAACAGCATTATCCGAAAAATAAGAGAGCATAAAGGTATTGACCGTCTGCATGAAATTCATCAAAAACATTTCAAGAAAAAACGGAATGAATACCTTCGTAAGTGTCATGGTACCCTGAGAGGTTTCAACAGTTCCAAGAGTTTTGTCATAAGAAAACAACATTTTAATTGCTCCTTCCCGATTTTTAAGTATGCATTTACTGTTATTATAAATCAACAGATAAAAAAGAGAATGGAACACAGAGAGATAATTTGTAAATTAGCGACTTTTTGCATAAAGATTATGGACTTGCATATAGTTGTGTTAGAGGTGATGTCAATGCAGACAGATGCCATCTGGCAAATTCTGCCGGAATCTATAAAAGAGGCATTAAAAAAGGGAGGCATTTCACTTGATTCATTTGAAGAAATACGCATCCGTACACAGAGACCTGTATCGGTGCGAAGAAAAATGAATCTTTTTTATTTGAATCAAAACGGGAGCCTTACAAAAACGCTGTTACCAGAAATGTCACTCGTTATTATGTCAAAGGCAGAGATGGAGCAGATTTTATTAAATGCAAGCCGTTTTTCTGTATATGCAGAAGAAGAGCAGATTCGTCAGGGCTATTTGACTATTCAGGGAGGACACCGCATTGGAATTTGTGGAGAGGTAATACTTTGTGATGGAAAGCTCCAGGGAATACGTAAGATCAGCTCGTATAATATTCGAATGGCTAGGGAAGTACGCGGCTGTGCCAGAGAAATCTATCCATGGCTGTGGGAGAAAGAGCGATTTTTAGATACGCTGATAGTATCACCGCCAGGGCTTGGAAAGACAACTCTTCTTCGCGACCTTGTTCGTTTGATTTCAGATGGAACAGGCATTCATCGTCCTCTTACCACTAGTTTGGCAGATGAGAGAGGAGAAGTGGCCGCCTGTATAAGCGGTATTCCGCAAAATGATGTTGGACAAAACACAGATGTTATGGATGGCGGAAGTAAGACAGATACGATGATAATGCTTCTTCGTACAATGGCACCGCAGGTGTTAGCTGCAGATGAGGCTGGAGGAGAAGAAGACATAAAGATATTCGCACAGGCAAAAAAGTGGGGAACAGCGCTTTTAACGACAGCGCACGGAACAATAAAGCAGCATCTTTTTGATCAAAAGATTTCTGGATTATTTTCGCGGTACATAGAAATTCAAATAGACAATGACTGTTCCAGAAATGTTTTGATTTATGATCAGAATAGGCAACTTATGACGACTGTAGAAATTGAAAGGAGTTATGAATGAAACTTGCAGCAGCTGTTATAATAGCTGGAACTTTGTTGTCCATTGGATTTTGTATGGAAACATCACGAAAGGAGACGGCAAAACAGCTGCAGGAATTGATTCGTTTCCTTCTCTTTGCCGGACAGGAGATTGAAATAAGAGGCAGCATATTGGAGGATGTTTTTACAAAAGCATCATCAATAACGCAAGGGGCGACAAAAGAACTAGTAAGCAGGATGGCGAAACGTATGGCAGAAGGCGGCGATTTTTTGCAGGAGTGGAGCCATGCCGTAAACGAAGTATATAGGAAAATGGGTTGGAATGAGCAGGAAGAGGAATTGATTCTTCATTGTGCATCTGATTTTCTCTTATTTGAAAGAAAAATGGTAAAAGAGCAGCTTTTCTTTGATGCAAATCAGCTTTCACAGCTGTATGAAAAGCGGATAACGAAGCTTGGAAATGAGTGTAAGCTATGCCGCGTGCTTAGCTTTTGCGCGGCAGCTTTTCTTCTTATTTTGCTATGGTAAAAGGGGGATACCAGAATGGATGTCAATCTGATTTTTAAGATCGCGGCTGTCGGAATCCTGGTAACAATCATACAGCAGGTATTAAAGCAAAGCGGCCGTGACGAGCAGGCATTTTTGGTATCCTTGTCTGGTTTGATTCTTGTACTGTTTTGGCTGATTCCTTATATCAGTGAATTGTTTGACAGTATTCGAAATCTATTTGCACTGTAGGAGGGCGCATGTGGAAGATTGCGGCAGCAGGTATTGCGTTTACATTGTTAGCGGTTTGCCTGAAACAGATAAAAGAAGAGTATCGTACTTATCTGATGTTAGCTGCAGGATTGTTTTTTGGCTATTATCTTCTTGAACAGATTCGCTATTTAATTCAGAGCATGAATCAGCTTCGCCAGTATCTTTCAATTGACAACATTTATATGGAAAGCATTCTTAAAATGATAGGAATTACATGTTTGGGCGAATTTACATGTGATTTTTGTAAAGACTGCGGACAAGAGGCACTTGGACGTCAGATTTCAATGGCGGCACGACTTACAATTCTTGGTTTTAGCATGCCGATTGTGCTGGCTGTTTTAAAAAATGTTTCTAAGCTGATGTGAACATAACAAAAATGTGTTGTGGATAGAAGGGAGCATATGGCAAAAAGATGCAGGCAGCTTTGTATCGTATTATTTGTGACATTGTGGTTTATTATAGCAGAAGGCAGTTTTTGCAAGTTGGTGCATGCAGAGTTATTGCAGGAGAAATCAGAAGAAAGCGACTTTGCAGAAGACATGGATGAGGCACTGTCAGAGCTTGATTTATCTGATTTGGAGCAGTTTGTATCTGATAATCTTTCAAAGACACATATAGGTTTTGGTGAGCTTGTTAGGAATTTGATTCATGCAGACAGGCCAATATCATTTTCAAAGCTTTTATCAGATATCGCGTCAGTTTTAATTGGAGAGGTGCAGGAAAATCGTAAACAGGCAGTTTCTATTTTGCTGCTTGTGGTTTGCTCTGCAGTTCTTAGCAGCATAGCATCTGTTTTTGACAGTGATCAGATCGCGGGACAAGCATGGTTTGTTGTATTTTTGATGATTACAGCCTCTGCACTTGCAGGATTTGTTCAGAGTTGTAGTCTTGTGACGAATTGTCTTAATCTTATGATTACATTTATGAAAATGCTTTTGCCTGCCTTTTGCTTGTCAATGGTTTGTATAACAGGTGCGGCATCATCAAGTTTGTATTATCAGGCAACATTTGGCATGATTGGACTGATAGATGCAGTTCTTGTTTATGCAATGATACCTATTATTAAGCTGTATTTTGGCGTATCAATTTTAAACGGGCTTACAGGGGAAGATCGTTTTGCCGGGATGGAGGAGCTGATAAAGATGATCTATGAGTGGTCAATGAAAACACTTTGTGCTGTAATTGTTGGTCTGCAGGTGATTCAGGGATTGATTGTACCGCTTGCCTCTAGTGCAGGACCGGCATTTGCTCAGAAGCTGATTGGCTCCATACCTGGAATTGGAAGTGGTATAAAGAGTACAGCTGAAATAATAATAGGAACAGGTACGCTGATTAAAAATGGAATTGGTATGGCAGGGTGTATTGTTTTAATACTTGTAAGCATATATCCGATTTTGCAGATGGCAGCTATTGTTCTGATTTATTATGGGATTGCAGCAGTTGCCAGTCCTATCTCAGATAAGCGTATGATCACAGCACTTCAAGCAGTCTCATTTACGAATCGTATGCTGTTAAAAACGCTTTGTATGGCGATTTTTCTATTCCTGATTACAATTGCAGTAATATGCGCATTTACGAATCGTGTGCTGTAAGAAAAGCTTATCAGAGGAGGATTATTATGACCGCAATTCGTGATTATCTGCGTCAGATCGCGGGTTATCTTATTTTATCAGTGTTAGTAGAAAATCTTGTTGCAAAAAAAGAATATGGTCCATATATTCGCTTGTTTTTAAATCTTCTTTTAGTATTGCTGTTTGTTTCTCCGATTTTGTCCATTTCAGCTGAGCGGGTTGGTCAGACTTGGTTAGAGGCTGGAGCTTTTTTCTCAGAAGGAACTTATTTAGAAGCAGATTTGCAAAAATTAAATGATAAGCAGACTACGCTTGAAGTGTCTGCCCAGAAAAAGATCCTTGAGCAGCAGATAAGAGATCTTCTAAAAAAACGTGAGTGTTTTTTAGAAGATCTGTCGCTAGAGACTGATTCTAGTGGAACGATCATACAGATTGAGGTGACAGTAAGTGAAATAAAAACGAATGAAAAGGATCATATGCAGATAGGACAAGATGAATTGAAAAAATATTTGGAAGAGCAGCTTTCATCCACATGCAAGATCATAGTTATTTTTAAAGACAGATAAAATAAGGAGCAAGGTTATGAAATCCAAATGGCTTTCTGAATTAAAAAAGATTGGTTTTTTGCGGCTTGGTCTTTTAGCAGTTGCAGCAATTATTCTTATCATCTGTTCCCTTCCACAAAATCAATTATCAAACTTAAATCAGGCAGGTACTTATTCTAATCAGGCGCAAAGCATGGGCAGCAGTTTAGATACAGATGGTGATACATCTTTATTTTCTTATGAGCATGAGCTTGAAAAACGTCTGGAACAAATCCTTGGAGGAATGGAAGGCATCACATCTGTTGATGTGATGATCACTCTTTCTGCAACGTCAGAAAAAGTGCTTGAAAAATCAATTCAACTTGAGGAAAATAAGCAGGAGATAGAAAAAGGAAGTGGAGAATCGTTAGAAAAAAGTGTAACAAGCAGTCTTAGCAAAAAAAATGAGGCTTTGCTGACAGGAAACACCTCAGGCAGTATGCCATATATCATAAAGGAAATGAGCCCATCAATTCAGGGTGTGGTGGTAGCTGCTAGGGGAAATATCACGCAGACAAAAATTCGTGAGATCAGTGAGGCGGTGCAGGCATTATTTGGTATAGAGGCGCATAAAATTAAGGTAATTGAAAAGAAATCTCAGGCGGAGGAAGCAAAGTGAAGCGGATCATGAGAAAAAATCAGGTAATTATCACAGTACTTGCAGTGATGATTGCGATTGCTGGGTATCTTACATATGCCGGAAGAGTGGAAGTTGCTGACAGTAGGGATATCAGCATGGAAAACACAAGTGATGCTAAAGAGGCAATTGCAGAGTATGATACGATCGATACTGCTAAAGAAGATGCCACAGATGCTGCACTCACTGATATCGAAAGCTTAGATCAGGATATTGATGATCCAGGAAAAATGGTGCTGGCAAACGGGCTAACAGTATCTGATTATATGGCACAGACAAAGCTTGCAAGAGAGCAGACAAGAGGGAAAAATAAGGAAGATCTCTTGGCAATTATTGATAGTGATGCGCAGACAGAGTTAGATAAACAAGCCGCAATTGATGCAGTTGTTCGTCTGACAGACTATAGTGATAAGGAAAATGCTGTAGAGACACTTCTTAGCGCGAAAGGGTTTGATCATTCAATTGTCAGCATCACACAGGATGCCGTTGATGTAGTAATCTGCAAGGATAATCTAACAGATGCAGAGCTTGCTCAGATCGAAGATATTGTAAAACGCAAGACTTCCGTAAGTGCATCTCAAATCTGCGTTACACTGATGGGAACAGCAAAGACAGAATAACTTCTTTACAAAAGTCTTTTGATTTGATATAATACAAAAAGGTAAAACGATAGATAGAAGTAGAGGAGGTACCGTTGTGGGATTGGAATCAGAATCTGGAGAAGTTACTATTCCTGTTGAAGAAAGCACCGGAGAAATCAAGATTGCAAACGATGTTGTGGCAACTATTGCCGCACTTGCAGCAACTGAGACAAAAGGTGTTGCATATCTGTCTGGCTCACTGACACATGATGTCATTGCAAAGCATTCAAGCAAGAATCTTTCCAAGGGTGTTATGGTCACAGTCGAAGGAAAAAATGTGTCTGTACAGATTTCACTTATTATCGAGTATGGATGCAGCGTACCGGTTGTAACAGCAAAGGTACAGGAGCGCGTTAAGTCCGCAATTGAAAATATGACTGGACTTGAAGTTACAGAAGTAAAAATTACTGTTGCCGGAGTAAATATGTAAGATCAGGGTGTCGTACCGGCACCCTTTTTGCGCTTATAGTTAAAACAAATAAAAAGAACAGGCAGGAAACGAGGTAGAATTTGAACCGCAGACAGTTACGTGAATACACGTTTAAGTTATTATTTCATGCAAATTTTTATGATAAGGAAGAGCTGAATGAGCAGGCTGACAATTATTTAGAGGAATGTATGTATCCAGAAGAAGGTCAGCTGCTTTTAATCGAGAAGGAAAAGGAGCAGCTTGAGAAGCGCTTTTCCATGATCGTAGAAAAGCTTCCTGAAATTGACGAAGAAATTACACAGGCGGCAGAGGGCTGGAAGCTTAGCCGTATGAATAAGGTTGATTTGTCAATCATTCGTCTTGCAGCATATGAGCTGATATTTGACGAGGATGTTCCAGGAAAAGTAGCCATCAATGAGGCTGTTGAGCTTGCAAAAAGCTATGGAGGAGATGAGTCACCTCAGTTTGTAAATGGTGTGCTGGCAAAGCTTGTTCATAAGCATCCGGAGCTGGCTTAATGGCATCTGTCTATACAGTAGCACAGGTCACATCGTATATAAGTCATCTGTTTGAAGAAGATTTCGCCCTGAAGAGGATTTCCATTCAGGGCGAGATTTCTAATTGCAAAAAACATTCAGGCGGTCATCTGTATTTTACCTTAAAAGATGAAACGAGCACACTGTCATGTGTGATGTTTGCGTCTAATCGGGCAAAGCTTACATTTATTCCATCAGAAGGTATGCGTGTGATTGCAAGAGGCAGTGTTCGTATTTACGAGCGTGATGGTGTCTATCAGCTGTATGTGACGCAGCTAGAGCCAGCAGGTGTAGGAGAATGGTTTCGCCTTTTTGAAGAGCGAAAAGCTCAATTTGAGGAAATGGGTATGTTTTCCGAGGAATATAAAAAGCCGATTCCCCGCTTTGCTAAAAAAGTAGGTGTTGTCACTGCAAAGACAGGAGCTGCCATTCAGGATATTATAAATATTACACACAGAAGAAATCCATATGTTCAGCTGATTTTATATCCAACGCTTGTTCAGGGTGAATCAGCAGCAGTCAATATAGCTGCAGGAATTGACTATCTTGACACACTAGGACTTGATGTGATCATTGTTGGACGCGGAGGCGGTTCAATTGAAGATTTGTGGGCATTTAATGAGGAATGCGTAGCAATGGCCATTTTTCGCTGTGAGACACCTGTGATTTCAGCAGTCGGCCACGAGACAGATTTTACCATTGCCGATTTTGTTGCAGATTTGCGTGCACCAACACCATCCGCGGCAGCTGAACTTGCTGTATTTGAGTATGATACATTTGAAAATACACTAAATCTTTTTGCAGCACAGCTTTCGCAGAGTATGCAGGCACTTATAGAGAGCAGAAAAAAGGAACTTGAACATGCAAAGCTTTCACTAAAAGTTTCTCATCCAAGCGTACGATTAAAAGCGCAAAGTGAAACGCTTAAGCAGTACGAAGCACAGATAAAAAGGCAGATAATGCATCTGATCGATCAAAAAAAAGCACAGCTTTCTATTGCAGCAGCAAAGTTAGAAGCGCAGTCGCCGCTTAAAAAGGTAGGAGGCGGATATGCATTTTTGACAGATGAGAATAAAAAACCAGTTTGCAGTGTGAATCAGATGACACCACAAACAACATTTTTTGCTTATCTAAGTGATGGTATCGTGCAGGCAGATGTGACAAAGTGCATGCCAAAAGACAAGATGGAATGATAAAAGAGGCAGCTTTTGATGAATAAGAAAAAACAGACAAAAAACATGCTAATGGATATGACAATAGAAGAGCAGCTTCTAAAGATTCAGGAGATTGCAGCTGAACTTGAAAACGGCAGTCTTGGACTCGAGGAGGCGCTTGCAAAATATGAAGAAGGTGTACGTCTTGTTCGCGGGTGTGCAGGTCAAATCGACCGAGTGCAAAAACGCATTACAATCATAGAGACAGAAACAGAGGATGAGTTATGATGGAATGGAAAGAAGAGTTACAGCAGCATACAAAAGAGGCAGAGAAGGTTGTACAAGGTTATCTTCCTGAGGAGACTGGTCATCAAAAACTTCTTATCGAAGCATCTAATTATAGTGTTTTAGTTGGTGGAAAGCGTCTTCGTCCGATGATTATGTTAGAAAGCTTTAAAGCTTTTGGCGGAACAGGAAATGTTGTGGAGCCGTTTATGGCAGCACTTGAGATGATTCATTCAGGATCACTTGTACATGATGATCTTCCATGTATGGATAATGATGAGTATAGAAGAGGAAATCTGACTACATGGAAAAAATATGGCTATGATATGGCCGTGCTTGCAGGAGACAAGCTTTTTATCTATGCATTTGAGACAGCAGCAAAGGCATTTGCGCTGACAGATCGTGCTGATCTTGTTGGAAAAGCTATTTCGATTTTGGCAAATAAGGCTGGAATTTATGGAATGATCGGAGGACAGAGTGTAGATGTTGAGTACACAGACCGTCCTGTAACAAAGAGCCAACTTGAATTTATATATGAATTAAAGACAGCAGCGCTTTTAGAAGCAGCAATGATGATTGGTGCTGTGCTTGCAGGAGCAGATGATAATCAGGTAAAAGCAGCAGAGCAGATCGCCCATCATGTAGGCATGGCATTTCAGATTCGTGATGATATTCTCGATGTAATTTCTACGACTGAGGAGCTTGGAAAGCCTGTAAAGAGCGATGAGAAGAATAATAAGACTACCTATGTGACAATTTATGGAATAGATGGTGCTTCTAAGCTGGTAGAGGAATATTCTCATACAGCAATGACACTTCTTGATCAGGTATGTCCGAATGCATCATTTTTAAAGCGACTCTTCGAGTATCTAATTGTAAGAAAAAAATAGGCATTATTTTCAAACCAAATGATGCTAAAGGGGGCCGTTTATGGTACTTGATAAAATACAGAGGCCGAATGACGTCAAAGAATTAAAAGAGCAAGAACTTCCTATTCTGGCAGATGAGATTCGGCAGTTTATAATTGATAAAGTCAGCGACAATGGTGGTCATCTTGCCTCGAACCTCGGAGTGGTGGAGCTGACAATTGCACTTCATCGGTGCTTGAATTTCCCACAGGATAAATTGATTTGGGATGTAGGACATCAATCATACACACATAAAATCTTGACAGGACGAAAGAATGGCTTTGACTCACTTCGCAAATATCACGGCATGAGTGGTTTCCCAAAGCGTGATGAAAGTAATTGTGATGCATTTGATACGGGTCATAGCTCTACGTCCTTATCAGCAGGACTTGGTATGGTTTGTGCACGAGAACTCAAGAAAGAAAAATATAAAGTTGTTTCTGTGATTGGTGATGGTTCTCTTACAGGCGGCCTTGCTTTTGAAGCACTTAATAACGCAGCATCGCTTAAGAGTAATTATATCATGATCTTAAACGACAACCATATGTCTATCTCTGAAAATGTTGGAGGGCTTTCGCATTATCTGGCAGGTGTGCGTACTGCAAAGGGCTACACTAATTTCAAGAAAAATGTGAAAGCATCATTAAGCAAGATGAATGCAATTGGAGAGGAGCTTGAGCGCAACATTCGCCGAGCGAAGAGTATGCTGAAGCAAGTTTTTATTCCGGGAATGTTTTTCGAAGATATGGGCATCACATATCTTGGACCTATTGATGGTCATAATATTGAGGCACTTACAGAGGTCATTGAGGATGCCAAACAGGTAGAAGGTGCGGTGCTCATTCATGTGATCACAGAAAAGGGAAAGGGATATGAGCCGGCACAGCTTCATCCGGAATCCTACCATGGAGTTGGACCATTTATAAAGAAAAATGGAATGGCGAAAAAGCCAAAGGAAGAGGCAACATATACTGATATCTTTGCAAAAACAATTTGTGAACTTGCACAGACGCACGAAAAGCTTATAACTATTACAGCAGCTATGATGGACGGCTGTGGCTTAAAAGGCTTTGCAAAGCGTTTTCCAGATCGCTTTTTTGACGTTGGCATTGCTGAAGAGCATGCAGTGACATTTGCATGCGGTTTAGCAGCAGGTGGTTTTCATCCGTTTTTTGCAGTATATTCCTCTTTTTTACAGCGAGGCTACGATCAGATACTGCATGATATGTGTATGCAGAATCTTCCTGTTACGTTAATGCTTGATCGTGCAGGACTTGTCGGAAATGATGGAGAGACGCATCAGGGTGTGTTTGATTTATCGTATTTGACAATGATTCCAAATATGACAGTATTTGCACCGAAAAACCGCTATGAGTTTCAGGATGCTATTGCATTTGCTGCTGATTTTGAAGCACCGATGGCAATTCGCTATCCGAAAACAGATGCAGTGCGTGTATTAAAGGAATACCGTGAACCAATAAAGCTTGGAAAGAGCGAGTGGATTAGAAGAGGCAGCCGTGTAGCGCTTCTTGCAATTGGCACTATGGTAGAGACAGCCATGGAGGTTGAGGAATTGTTGGCAAAGGATGGAATCGATGCAACAGTTGTAAATCTTCGTTTTGCAAAGCCGCTTGATTACGAGATGCTTGATGAAGTATTAGATTATCACAGCTTGATTGTTACAATGGAGGAAAATGTGCTTTCAGGCGGTGTAGGTGAGCATATTTGTCGTTATGTCGAGCTGCATTCTACTGGTGTGCGTGTTATTGCATGTGGCATTCCAGATAAGTTTATTCATCAGGGTTCTATTAAGGAACTTTTAGAGGAGACTGGGCTGGATGCACAAAGTATTTATCAGAAAATAAGTACCATGCTGTAATTAAAAAAGTGAGTTAAAGGACAAAATAAAGTGAAAGAACGTTTAGATGTACTATTAGTAAATTTGGGATACGCGCCTTCAAGAGAGAAGGCAAAGGCTGTTATTATGTCTGGCTGTGTCTATGTGAATGGACAAAAGGAGGACAAGGCTGGCACGATGTTTGATACGTATGCAGCGATTGAGGTGCGCGGCAATTCGTTAAAATATGTCAGCAGAGGCGGATTGAAGCTGGAAAAGGCAATGGAAGAATTTGCCATCGCACTTGACCAGAAGACATGCATGGATGTAGGAGCCTCCACTGGCGGTTTTACCGACTGTATGCTTCAAAATGGTGCTGTTAAGGTCTTTGCGGTTGATGTCGGTCATGGTCAGCTTGCATGGAGTCTTCGAAATGATCCGCGTGTCATTTGTATGGAGAAGACGAATATCCGCTATGTTGTGCCAGAGGATATTGGATGCGCCATTGATTTTGTGTCAATTGACGTTTCATTTATCTCGCTTACAAAGGTACTTGTTCCGGTAAAGGAATTGATGGCAGAGCGTGGACAGATAGTCTGCCTTATTAAGCCGCAGTTTGAGGCTGGAAGAGAAAAGGTTGGCAAAAAGGGTGTTGTACGCGAGAAGGAAACTCATATGGAGGTTGTGCGCATGGTGATGGACTTTGCACTATCCATTGGTTTTGGCGTGCTTGGCCTTGCCTTCTCACCAATTAAGGGACCAGAAGGAAACATTGAATATCTTCTTTATCTTCAGAAAACACCGACAGAGGAAGAGCTAAATCGGCCGCTGCCAGATGTAAATGCACTTGTTGAGCAGTCACATGAACTGCTGTAAGCTGACTGGGAGGAAGCTATGAGGCATTTTTATGTAATTGCAAATTATGCAAAGCCGCACACACTTTTTTGTGTGCAGGAAATAAAAGAATACCTGACAGCGAAAGGCGCAGAGTGTGTCATTGCCGGACCGGCAGCTTCGGATAATGGCCGGTATCACTATACAGATACTGGCCGGATTCCCGGCGACACACAATGCGTTATTGTTTTAGGCGGTGATGGAACATTGATTCAGGCAGCACACGACTTAAAAGGTACAAGCTATCCGCTGATCGGCATTAATTTGGGAAATCTTGGCTATCTGTCAGAAGTAGATCAGGAAAATCTGTTTCCAAGTCTCGACAGACTTTTGATGGATGATTTTTTTATCGAGGAACGTATGACGCTGCTTGGCGAGATTGTGCGTGATGGACAGATTGTCTGCAGTGATACGGCATTAAACGACATTGTTCTGACGAGACTTGAAAGCATGAAGATGCTTCGCTTTTCTCTCTATGTGAATGATCAGTTTATCACAAGATATAATGCAGATGGCATTATTGTTGCAACACCGACAGGCTCTACGGCATATAGTCTTTCAGCAGGAGGGCCAATCGTACTTCCGACCTCAAATTTATTTGTGCTTACGCCAATTTGTGCTCAGACACTGACAACGGCAAGAAGCATTGTTCTTCCGGATAATGCGTATATTCGACTGATTGTTGAGGCAAAGGATGGCATTCGCATGCTTCATCAGGCAGTAAGCTTTGACTCAGACAATGTGGTATCAGTGCATCCAGGAGATGAGATTGTGATAAAAAGTGCATCAGATAAGGTTAGATTAATCCGTTTGGATCAAAGAAGCTTTTTAGATACGCTTGGAAAAAAACTGAGCCGATAAATAAAAAGCCGCGAAAAAAGTTTTGAAAAGGAGATGGCTATGAAAACGGTACGACAGCAGCGCATATTAGAGCTGATTCAGATGCATGATATAGAAAAACAAGAAGAACTGGTGCAGATGCTTTGTGAGGATGGTTTTGATGTGACGCAGGCAACTGTTTCAAGAGACATAAGCCAGCTTCGGTTAAAAAAAGTTTCTGGAAAAAATGGAAAACTTGTCTATAAGGCAGCAGAATCAAAGCACCAACAGGCCGAACCAAAATATCTTCGTATTTTAAAGGAATCTTACGTCAGTATGGATATGGCAATGAATATACTTGTCATAAAAACAGTTTCTGGTATGGCAATGGCAGCGGCAGCAGCACTTGATGCGTGTCATTTTAGTGAGATTGTCGGATGTATTGCAGGTGATGATACGATTATGTGCGCGGTTCGTACCGTGCCCGATACCATTCATCTGATGAAAAAAATTGAGAGTATTCTCAATGATTGAATATAGAAAGGCAGGAGAAAAATGCTGGACAGTCTGTACGTCAAAAACCTCGCTCTGATCGATGAAGAAGAGGTGACTTTTACAGAAGGATTAAATGTCCTAAGCGGAGAGACGGGAGCAGGAAAATCCATTTTGATTGGTTCTGTTTTGATTGCACTTGGGGCAAAGGTACACAAAGAGATGATTCGCGCAAATGAAAAGGAGGCTTATATTGAGCTGATTTTTTCACCGACACATCCGGCAGTTCTCGAAAAGCTTCGAGAATATGATATTGAACCAGAAGATGGCCAGCTGATTATTTCGAAAAAGATCACTGCTTCAAAGAGCGTGAGCAAAATCAATAAAGAGGCATATCCAGCCTCGAAAGTACGCGAGGTTGCGTCACTTCTTCTTGATGTGCATGGTCAGCATGATCATCAGGCACTTATTCATCAGCATAAGCAGCTTGAGATCGTAGACAGAAGTGGCGGAAAAAAATTAAAAGAAGCAAAAGAACAGACAGCACAGTATTACCGCATATGGAAACAGTATAAGGATGAGCTTGACAGTTACAGCGTAGGCGAGGACGAGCGGCTTAGGCGCATGGATATTTTATGTTATGAGCTTGATGAGCTTAAAGAGGCATCAATTACACCTGGTGAAGAGGCACGTCTTTCAAAAGAATGGAAACGCTTATCGGAGCGTGAACATATCATAACAGCGTATCAGGAATTGACATCACTTTTAGGCTATGAGTCAAATGGTGCCTGTGATCTTTGTGGAAGAGCAGAGCATGCATTAAAAGGTATTTCAGATGCAGACGAAGAAGCGCAGTCTTTATATGATCAGCTTACGGATGCCGAGTCAATTATTCATGATATCTGTCGTGAAGCTTCAGAACGTCTTGATGCAATGCAGGATGAGGAGCTTGATACCGCAAAGATTGAAGAACGTCTTGATCAAATTCGTCATCTTATGCAGAAATATCGCTGTGATGAGGAAGGGCTGCTGGAGCTGACAGAGAAAAAAGAGCAGGAGCTTGAAAAATACCGTCATTTCGAGGAAGAGAAGGCGCGGGCACAAAAATTATGTCAAAATGCATTTGTTAAGTTAGAACAGGCCGCAAACGATCTTAGCAGCAAAAGAAGAAAATGCGCAGATTTACTTTGCAGCCAATTGATTAAGGCACTTGTAGATTTGAATTTTTTAGATGTGCGTTTTGAGATTCATATGGATCAGACAGAGCAGATTGGTCCAGGAGGAAAGGATGTCGTTACATTTTACATAGCGACAAACCCAGGAGAAGCACTAAAGCCGCTTGCTGCTGTCGCATCAGGTGGTGAATTATCAAGAATTATGTTAGCGGTGAAGTCTGTTATGGCGCAGAAGGAAGAAATAGAAACACTTATTTTCGACGAAATAGACACGGGAATCAGTGGCCGAACAGCACAAAAAGTCGCAAAACGTCTGTCAGAAACGGCAAAAGGAAGTCAGGTTATTTGTATCAGTCATCTGGCTCAGATCGTTTCAATGGCAGATACGCATTTTTTAATTGAGAAAAATGCAGAAAATGAAAGAACGACAACACATATCACAAAACTATCAGAAGAGGAAAGCATCCGTGAAGTTGCAAGACTTCTTGGCGGAGCAGAAATTACAAAGAACGTTCTTGATACAGCAAAAGAGATGAAAGATATGGCAAATAGAACAAAAGAATCCCAGATTACAAAATGATAAACAAACGCATACTAACAGCAGAAAAATGAAAGGAAGGCTGTTGGTATGCAAATGAAAATAAAGTACTTTAAAATACGAAAGGCTGTGGCAATTATATTTGCCATAGCCATAGCAGTTTGCTGTGCACATCACAGTTCATTTCAAAGTGTTGCAGCGACTGCGATGAAAAATACGGCTGTTCAAAACACCGTCCAAATGCCGCAAGTATATCCATGTGGATTTCCAGTTGGAATTTATATGGAAACAGAAGGTGTTATGGTGGTGACAACGGCGCAGATTCCAACAAATATGGAAACACTTTCTTCTCCATGTGAGGGCAGCCTGCAGCAGGGAGATTATATTACGTCGATCAATGGAAATCCAGTCAACTCGAAAGAAGAACTGGTTTCTAGTGTAGAAGCATGCGCGGGACAGCCGCTCACTCTTCATATTGTTCGCGAACAGGAATCGTTTGACATTTCTGTACTTCCTATTCAGGATACAAGCGGAACGTATCGTCTTGGTGTATGGGTCAAAGATGATGTGCAGGGAATTGGTACGCTGACTTATATAAGTGAGGATGGTCATTTCGGTGCGCTTGGTCATCCAATTAACGACAGCGATACAGGAAAACGAGTTAGTGTGCGAAAAGGTGGTTTATATGAATCGCAGATTCAGATGATAATCCGTGGCAAAAACGGTACACCAGGATCGTTCTGCGGTATAATCTGTTATGATACATCTACTTTTTTAGGAAACATCTATGAAAATACAAGCTGTGGAATTTATGGAAATGTATCTGCTTTGATGAAAGAAAAATTAGTAAGATCAGCATTAATGCAGACGGCACACAAAGAAGAGGTTGTCTGCGGAAAAGCTTTTCTTCGCTGTGCAGTAAATGGCGAGCCGCAGGATTATGAAGTAGAAATTATAAAAACGCAGCCAGGAAGTACTGGAGGATTTCAGATTTGCGTTACAGATAAGCTACTTCTTGAAAAAACAGGCGGCATTATTCAGGGTATGAGTGGTTCACCGCTCATTCAAAATGGCAAAATGATCGGTGCAGTAACACATGTGTTTGTCAATGATCCAACGAAGGGCTATGCAATATATGCAGAAGATATGTTGAATCATTAATATGAAGTGTCGAATTGCCTGAATATTACAAAAGCATAAATCTACATGAAAAGACAGTTCTTTGTCTTATATAGCGCGAAATGCGCGCTTGGCTACTCTTGTAGAAAATAGAAAAAACTGCTATAGTGAGTATGTCGATTGAAAAGACAAACGTAAAAATGAATGAACAATTAGCAGAAAGCAAGAGAAAGGATGAGGAAAATGGCAAAATTAAATGTAGCAATTGCAGATGATAATGAAAGAATACTCACAATGTTGGATGAGGTATTAACAGCAGATGATGATATTACAGTAGTGGGGACAGCTAGAAATGGAGAGCAGGCATACGAGATGATTCTGGATAAGAAGCCAGATGTGGTTTTGCTTGATTTAGTCATGCCGGGAATTGATGGTCTTGGCGTAATGGATAAGGTTCATGCTGAGAAAAATGCGGAGTCGATGCCATCCTTTATCATAATTTCCGGTATTCAGAATGAATCAGTGGCAGAAAATGCCATGTCTGCCGGAGCTACGTATTATATTATGAAGCCGTTTGACAATTTTACATTGTTAAACCGTGTGAAGCAGTTAGGAAGACGAGGCTATGATATGCGCCCACAGCTGTTAACACAGAGTACAGCACTAAAAGAACCTGCGTTTATATATGGAGGACAGGGAAAGAGTTTGGAACAGTATGTCACGAGTGTGATTCATGAGATTGGTGTTCCAGCCCATATTAAGGGATATCAGTATTTACGTGATGCAATTATTATGTGTGTCAACGATATGGATCTATTAAATTCGATCACAAAGGCATTGTATCCATCAATCGCTAAGAAATATGTAACAACACCAAGCCGTGTAGAGCGTGCCCTGCGTCATGCTATTGAGGTTGCGTGGAGCCGCGGCAAGATGGATACGATATATTCGTTATTTGGGTATACGATAAATAGCGGAAAAGGTAAGCCCACTAATTCAGAATTTGTGGCGCTCATTGCTGATAAGATCCGATTGGAGCTGAATCTTTTTAAAAGTTAAAGCCAATTGACACAATCAACGAAAATTTGTATTGCATTTTGTATAAAAAGAGCTTCCATTATTAGGCATTTTCGTGTATAATTAAGAAAAAACGATGGATGAAATAGCTGACAAAGGTTGTTTGTCCTGGTACCAAATAGTGGAGGTTTGAGGTTTATGAAGAAAATTCTTTTCGCTGCGTCTGAGTGCGTACCTTTTATCAAGACGGGAGGTCTTGCTGATGTTGTCGGTTCCCTTCCAAAGTATTTTAATAAAGAAGAGTATGATGTCAGAGTAATTATGCCGAAGTACTTATGCATCAAGGAATCTTTGCGCTCCCAGATGAAGTATGTAACGCATTTCTACACCGATTTTTATTGGCGTACACAGTATGTCGGCGTTCTGGAAATGGAGTATGAAGGTGTTCATTTCTATTTTGTAGACAGTGAGTTTTATTTTGGCGGACCATGGCCATATGGAAATATGTACGAGGATATAGAGAAATTCTGCTTCTTCTCAAAGGCAGTTCTTTCCATCCTTCCATTAATTGGGTTTAAGCCGGATATCATCCATTGTCATGATTGGCAGACAGGTTTGATTCCAGTATATTTGCATGACAGCTTCCAGTCTGATCCGTTCTTCTGGGGCATCAAGACAATCTTTACTATTCATAACCTGAAGTTCCAGGGTACATGGAGTGTGGATACTATTAAGGGCTTCTCTGGTCTGTCTGATTATTACTTTACGAGTGACAAGCTTGAGGCATATGGAAACGGAAACATGTTAAAGGGCGGACTTGTCTATGCAGACCGCATCACTACAGTAAGTCGCAGCTACGCAAGCGAGATTAGAATGCCGTTCTATGGAGAAGGCTTAGATGGACTGCTGCGTGCACGTTCTAAGCAGCTTAGCGGTATTGTAAATGGTATTGATTATAATGTTTACAATCCGAAGACAGATAAGGACATTGCAGTTAATTATTCAGTAGAAGATGTAATTAATGCAAAGGCAGCAAATAAGACAGCACTGCAAAAGGAACTTGGCCTTGAGGAAAATCCAGATGCATTCATGCTTGGAATTGTTTCACGTCTGACTGATCAGAAGGGACTTGACCTTGTTGAGTGCGTTCTTGATCAGATTTGTGCAGAAGATGTTCAGCTTGTCGTTCTTGGAACAGGAGAGGGCAAATATCAGGATATGTTTACCTATTACTCCAGAAAATATCCAGAGCGTGTATCTGCAAATATTTTCTACTCGGAGGCGCTGTCACATCGTATCTACGCAAGCTGTGATGCATTCTTAATGCCATCTCTGTTTGAGCCATGTGGTCTTAGCCAGCTGATGAGTCTTCGCTATGGTACTCTTCCGATTGTACGTGAGACAGGCGGACTTCGCGATACCGTTACACCATATAATGAAGTGGATGGAACAGGAACAGGATTTTCATTTACTAATTATAATGCGCATGAGATGCTTGCTATCATTCGTTATGCAAAGAAAACTTATTTCAATGATCGCAGGGCATGGAATGAAATGGTTCTTCGTGCAATGAAGCAGGATTTCTCATGGGATGCATCTGCAAGAGAGTATGAAAAGCTTTATGATGGACTTATCGAAGAAGAAGCACGTAGAAAAGAAGCAATTCGTTTACAGCAGGCGAGAGAGGCTGCTGAGGCTGCATTAAAAGAAGCTGAGAAAGCCTTAGAGCTTGCAAAGCGTGCTGAAGAAAAAGCAATTCGTAAGTTTAGTGGTATTGAAGACGAGACAGAAGATGAAAGAACAGAGACTGCCGAAGTAGAAGCAGATAAAACTCCAGAAGCAGCACCAGAGCCAGAGGAAGTTACAGAAGTTTTGGAAACTCCAGAGGAAGCTAAAGAAGTAGTGACAAAAGCAAAACCAGAAGAAAAAGAATAATCCAATGAAAATGGCAATCATTCTAAAAATAGGATGATTGCCATTCTTTTTTGATATATACTTTTTACTCGCCTCCGGAGATTAGCTTAAGGCTGCTGATATCAGGACTTGCTACAAGTGAATAATTAGTATGGTAAATTACAAAACCTGGCTTTGCTCCAGCTGGCTTTTTTACAAACTTGCGTTCAATGTAGTCAACTTCAGCCTTTGGTGCAGTCTTTGCCTTGGAATAGTAAACAGCAAGACTTCCAGCCTCTTCATAGGTGCGGTCTGGCACTTCTCTGCCATTTGTCTGAATAATGACGTGAGATCCTGGCGTTTTTTTGGCATGCATCCAGATATCATTTCCTTGTGCGAACTTAAAGGTCAGTTCTTCATTCTGGTAGTTGTTTTTTCCAACATAGATATCAAAGCCATCAGAAGAAAGATAGTGATAAGGAACACATTTTCTTCGATTGTCCTTTCTCCCTTTTGGACCATGCGATTTAATATAACCGCTTTCTCCAAGCTCTCTGCGAATTTCATCAAGATCTACATCGCTTGCAGCGATATCAATTGATGTCATGATAGATTCGAGATGAGCAAGCTCATTTTCTGTCTCAACAGTCAGAGTAGACAGCGCTTCAAAAGTTCGTTTTAATTTATTATAGCGCTCAAAATATTTCTGTGCATTTTCTTTTGCTGTCATTGTCGGATCAAGTGGGATCGTCATCATTTGATCAGTATAATAATTAAATACCTCATACGATTTTGCATCGGGCGGACAATCATAGCCATATGCATTTAAAAGCTCGCCATAGATGCGGTATTTTTCACGCTTATCGGTGTCAGAAAGCTGTCGTCTTTGAAGATCAGCCTTTTTGGCAGTGCGTTCAATCAAATTTTGAACAAGATGGCGAAGATCTGCCGATTTTTGGCGCATGCGTGCAATGGCACTGCGGGAATTATAGTAAGTATATAAAACTTCGCTGATTGAGTCAAAAGTCTGAAGACGATACTCAGTTAGTCCTGTCAGCAAAAATGCAGAAAATTCCTTTGGCTCATTGTTGTCATAAGCGATACATGGAGAAAATTGCTGTGTGCGGATCAAATCCATGACACCAGAAAAAGCGTTCCATAGGCGAGTCTGTTCTTCTAATGTGCAGGCCTCTGCGGCAAGAGAGCTGTCTAGGCCGCTGCGATAGACAATTTCCTCTGCACTGACATTACTGATTCCGGTAAAATTTCCTGAAAGTATGGCAGCAATATTTTTTCCAGAAGAAAACAGAGAAGAAAAAAATGTCTTGTCGGCAGCAAGCGGATTTGTTTTGCCTGTTGTGTTTGGAATAAAATAGTCGCGGCCAGGAAGAACCTCGCGCACAGAACTTACAGCGGCACTTACATGCTTGATACTGTCAACGATCTTTGTGCCATCACAGAAAATTATATTGCTGTGTTTGCCCATTATCTCAATTACAAGAGATTTCTGACGAAGATCACCCAGTTCGTCAAGATGCTCCAGTTCTAAGCGCACAATTCGCTCTAGTCCTGGCTGTGTGACATCTGTGATGCGGGCATTTCCTATATGCTTTCTAAGAAGCATACAGAAATTAGGTGCAGTCATCGGGCTAAGCCCTGCCTCCTGCGTCAGATAAATCAGCGGAAGACTTGCATTTGCTGATAGAAACAGACGGTAGGTGTCTTTTTTGTTTTTGATTGTTAAAACAAGTTCTTCTGGCTCAGGCTGAGCAATTTTGGAGATGCGCCCACCAGTTAATTTTTGCTTTAATTCAGATACAATATTTGAAATTACAATTCCATCAAAAGCCATAGTACGTAATCAACCTTTCTAAAACAGTCTTGGACCTTGATATCTGACAGTATAACAGAATGTAAAAAAAAACGCAATCTTTCTTCGATTGCAAGTTGACGATAGAATTAAATTAGCGTATAATAATAAGTCGTAGTCTGCACGATAAAAGCAGCTGCCGGAAAGGCGAATACATTTATGATACGAAGTATGACAGGATTCGGGCGCTTTGAATTTGCGGGCGAATCGCATAAGATCATCGTAGAGATGAAATCAGTAAATCACAGGTATCTTGATCTCTCAATTAAGATGCCAAAGATCTTTAACTGCTTTGAGACTGCGATCCGCAGTCTTGTAAAAGAACAGCTGCAGCGTGGAAAAGTGGATATGTATATCAGCTATGAAACAGAGTCTGATGATCAGACAGTGCTGTGCTATCATGAGGATATTGCAAGAGACTATATGGCACATATGGCGCAGATGGCTGATACATTTAATCTTGAAAATAATCTGACATTGACAGAGCTTGCACGTATGCCAGAGGTTTTTACTATGGAGCAGCGGGATACTGATGCAAAGGAGCTGTGGCCAGATGTAGAGCAGGCAGTAAGGCAGGCTTGTGTTGCAATGGTACAGGCGCGTCAGACAGAGGGTGAGCAGCTAAAAAAGGATCTGCTGTTAAAGTTAGATCACATGGATATGTTAGTGGATATGGTGACAGATAGAGCACCTGTGATGGTACAGGAATACCGCATTCGTCTGACAGAAAAGGTAAAAGAGTTTATTGAAGCTTCTGTGATTGATGAAAATCGAATTGCAGCGGAAGTAACTCTGTATGCGGATAAGATTTGTGTGGATGAGGAGATGGTTCGTCTTCGCACTCATATCAGCCACATGAAGGAAGCGTTGTGCACAGGCGGAAGCGTTGGACGAAAACTTGATTTTCTTGCACAGGAGATGAATCGTGAGGCGAATACCACACTTTCAAAGATCAACGATGTAACACTTGCAGATGTGGCAATCGACATGAAAACTGAGATTGAGAAAATACGTGAACAGGTTCAAAACATCGAATAAAGTTTTACTACAGGAGTTTTGTATGTTTGTAAATATCGGATTTGGCAATTTTATAAATTCCAGTCAGATTGTATCTATCTGCAGAGCAGATTCTGCACCGATGAAGCGTATGGTCAGCGAGGCTAGAAGCAAAGGAAGTGCAGTTGATGCGACACAGGGAAGAAAAACAAAATCAGTCATTCTTACTGGAAGCGGTCATTTGGTTCTCTCAGCGCTCACACCAGAGACGCTTACCGCCAGATGTAATCTGACAGTGGAAAAGACACAGCTACAAGAGGAGGAAGAAGATGAGTAAACGAGGTAATTTATTTGTTGTTTCCGGTTTCTCAGGTTCAGGAAAGGGAACTGTAATGAAACAGCTTTGCAAAAATGAGCAGTATGCACTTTCAATATCCTGCACAAGCCGAGCACCGAGAGATGGCGAAACAAACGGAAAAGAGTATTATTTCATTTCTCATGAGGAGTTTGTAAAAAGACAGGCAGAGGGTTACTTTTTAGAGAGTGCAATCTATGTAAATAAAGGCTATGGAACACCGCTTGGCTTTGTTGAGGAGAATTTGGCAGCCGGAAAGGATGTTATCCTTGAAATTGAGATGCAAGGCGCTTTGCAGGTAAAGAAAACATACCCAGATACCATTCTTATCTTTATTACACCGCCGTCTGCAGCTGAATTAAGAAGACGTCTGACAGCCAGAGGAACTGAGACGAAAGAGCTGATTGAAAAGCGTTTAAAGCGTGCCGTTGAAGAAGGCGTTTACATGGATCAATATGATTACATTATTGTAAACGATGACTTAGATGTATGCGTCAAGGAGCTTGATGCACTGATGCAGAGCACACATCACGCAGTAAAATTTAACAAAGAGTTTGTTGCAGCAATCAAAGATGATTTAAAGACACTTTAAAGATAATTTGACTGCTGTAATGATCAATAAACAAATAAAAAATGATAAGGAGAATGAAAAAATGATCCATCCATCTTATAATGAGTTATTAAAGACACTTAATGAGGTTCGTGACGAGAATGAGCCAGAAATCGACAGCCGCTATTCACTTGTAATTGCATCTGCAAAGCGTGCACGCCAGATTGTAAACGGACAGGAGCCGCTTGCTGATCATGTTTCTACCTATAAGCCTCTTTCCATCGCAGTAGAGGAGATTCGTGAGGGCAAGGTTCATATTACAAAGGAAGGTGAGGATGATTTCACACCAGTAGCCACTATGGAAAGCCCACTTTCTTTCACAGATACAGAAACTTCGGAGACAGAAGATGCTGAATAAGAAGGTAATGATCGTATCCCTTGGCTGCGATAAGAATCTGGTGGATACTGAGAAAATGCTTGGCATTCTTGCAGATGAGGGATGTACATTTACGGATGATGAAGCACAGGCACAGGTAATTATTGTAAATACCTGTTGCTTCATTGGAGATGCAAAGGAAGAAAGCATCCAAAATATTTTAGATCTGGCACGTTTTAAGACAGAAGGGAAGCTTGAAGCACTTATCGCAACGGGATGTCTTTCACAGCGTTATCAGGATGAAATGTTAGAAGAGTTGCCAGAGCTTGATGGAATCCTTGGAATAAGCGCATGGCATACAATTGCGGATGTTGTGCGTGAGGCACTTGAAGGCAAACGACCAAGAAATCTGATGCCCACAGGTGTGTTAAACAGTCATACAACAAAGAGACTGCTGACAACAGGCGGTCATTATGCCTATTTAAAGATTGCAGAAGGATGCAATAAGCGCTGTACGTACTGCGTAATTCCATCTGTGCGCGGTGCTTATGTCAGCGTACCGATGGAGGAACTTGAAAAAGAGGCAAGAGAACTTGCAGCAGAAGGTGTAAAGGAATTGATTCTTGTTGCACAGGAGACTACCGTATATGGAATTGATCTCTACAAAAAGAAAATGCTTCCAGAACTCCTTCATCGTCTGTGTGCAATCCAGGGCATTGTCTGGATCCGTCTTTTATATTGTTATCCAGAGGAAATTACGCCAGAGCTTGTTCAGGTAATGAAAGAAGAAAAAAAGATCTGTCATTATTTGGATATGCCAATACAGCATTCCTCTGACCGCATTTTAAAGAAGATGGGTAGACGTACAAACCGCAAAGAGCTGTTAGACAAAATTGAGATGCTTCGTACAGAGATTCCGGATATTGTTCTTAGAACAACGTTAATTACAGGTTTCCCAGGCGAGACACAAGAAGATTTTGAAGAGATGCTCTCGTTTGTAGACATGGTTGGCTTTGAGCGCCTTGGTGTTTTTCCATATTCACCAGAGGAAGGAACACCGGCTGCCGAGATGGAAGATCAGATTGATGAAGAAGTCAAAAAGCAAAGACGTGATGCTATCATGGAGCTGCAGCAGGAGATTTCTTTTGATTTTGAGGCAGACTGTGTTGGCGAAAAGCTGCTTGTTATGATTGAAGGATATCTTCCAGATGAACATGCCTATGTCGGACGAACCTACATGGATGCGCCAGGCATTGATGGTTACATTTTTATAAAATCAGGAGAAGCACTGATGTCCGGTGATTTTGCCGAGGCAGTTGTTACCGGCTCAGATGAATATGATTTGATTGGAGAATTGTATGAAGAACATGAATCTGCCGAATAAACTGACTATGCTGCGTGTAATACTGATCCCGTTTTTTGTTGTATGTGAGCTGATTCCATACAGCTGGGGAAAGTGGGCTGCACTGGTAATTTTTGTGGCAGCGTCTATTACCGATAAACTCGATGGTACGATTGCGAGAAAGTATAACCTGATTACAAACTTTGGAAAATTCATGGATCCACTCGCGGACAAGCTGTTAGTCTGCTCTGCCATGATTTGTTTTGTCGGACTTAGAACGTTGGAACCATGGATTGTTATTATTATTGTAGCCAGAGAATTTATTATCAGCGGCTTTCGCCTTATAGCTGCTGAAAACGGCCGTGTGATTGCCGCAGGAATCTGGGGAAAGGCAAAGACGGTTGTTCAGATGATTATGTGCATCCTTTTGATTATGGATGTTTCTGCATTATCTGTTGTTACAACAATCGCAATTTATGCCGCTTTGATTCTTACGATTATCTCACTGGTTGACTATATTGTACACAATCTGGATGTATTATCAGACCAGAAGTAAGAAAAATAAGGGGACTTATTTATTATGAAAACCAATTCAACCATCCGCGGGATTGCTCACGGACATATGACAAAAGACAATCTGACAGGATTTGCATCTATGATGACATCTGATGCCAGAACACTCTCGTTGGCAAGAATTGCCATGAATCTGCCAGTTTATCTGGATATGGGAGAGGAGCCGTCTGATGAATATACACGAATCTCCAAGTTGTCCGCAGCGTATTGCGGTCTGCTTGGCCGTGTCAATAAAGAGCTTGTCTCAGGTCTGGATGAAAAGCGTGAGGAGGAAGCGCTGTCACTTCGCAAAGAGAGCACACAAATTATGGAGCTGCTTAGCGCATATACAGATCGCTTCACGGTATATGAATATGTGTTAAACAGACTTGAGTATCGTTTTAGCGGTGCTTCACTTGAGGCGGGCTACAGCGATGAAGATATGACGCAGGAAATTTTGCAGAAGCTGTCATCAGAGACTGATCAGACAGTTCGTCAGTCAATGCTTGTATCTATTATAGAGCAGCTTCCGATGCGAATGACAAGAAAGCGTTTCTTCCAGGTCCTCGCAGAAGGAATGGATGCCTATAAGGGTTCAGACAAAGAAGCAGTAGATGGACAGCTGTTTATGCTTCGTACAGCTGCAATGTTAGAGGAGCCAGCAGAATTTAAACAGAGCTTTCCAGCATTTTATGAAGTTGTAGAGACTTTTAAACAGGCACCGCTGTCTACCGTAAGTGAGGCCGAGTGGAATAAACTTCACGATATGCTTGCTGACGCTATGGAGGAGCTAAACAGCCAGATGGATCGTATGCTTCTTTTGCAGGAGCTTATCAATGATCTGTGTGTTGTAACAATGACAGACGGCTGTACATGGACAGAGCAGCATAAGACCTGCAGCAGCATTATTTCCTTTACGCTGACACCGGGAACAGATGAGGCGGCATTAAATGCAATGCTTACAGCGCTTGAGGGCATTCAGGAACAGTACAGCATGACCTTTCAGGAAAAATCAACATTGGTAGATGAGCTGATGCAAAGCAGCAAAGAACAGCTTAGTGAGCAGGGAATGCTTGAAACCTTCAGCAAGTTAGAGGTACTTTCAAAGCTTCTTTCAAGCAGCCGCTTTGCAGATATTGAGCAAAAGCAAGAGAGCGAGACTGTGGAAGCTTCTTATATCGAAGAACAGACAGCAGCGCTTATTTCAGAGCTGGAGACATTTTTAAAGTCATCATCAAAACCGTTAGCCCGTGCTGTTATGGCAAAGCTTGTCACGATGGTTCCGCTGTTTATCCGTGATTATAATCAGCTTGAGGAATATATTCAAAACAGTCTGTCCTCATGTTCAGATGTTGCGGAAAAATTAGCATGTATCGAAATCATCAGAAACCTGTAACAAAAAAAGGTTCTAAGGTGAAGTGATCTTGTCTGGCAATAGTAAAGGAGAGGGATCAATTGAAACTGTGTAAGGATATCCGCCTTGGCGAAAAAGTTTCGGGAAAGCGTTTTGAGCTTACATGGAAGCTTAAGCACAATCGTCCGTCTGGCAGCATTTATGTTGTTGTTCTTCCTGAAGTGGTTCCAGAAAATCTGATGGAAATCTGTGCATACGAAGAACTTCGCAGAAAAAAGCAGTATGGGCGCACAGTGATTGCGGCAGCAGCGAATAAGAGCGAGGCGATTGAAGTAGTTCGAGCTTTGATTGAAGAAATGTATCAGAAGACTGGTGGCTTTGATGTGAAATCATTCATGAAGCTTTAAAAAGGAGGACAATGTTAGGTATTTTACTTACAATATTGAAAATAATTGGCATAATCCTTCTTGTGCTGATTGGATTGATTCTTTTGGCAGCGGCAGTCATTCTTTTAGTGCCAATACGATATCATGGCGAGGGTGCACGAGAGGAAAAGATACTCTCTGGAAATGTAAAACTAACGTGGCTTCTTCATATGATATCGGCAAGTGCTTCACTTTCAGAAGAAGGGACGAAAATTAGGGTTTGCTTGTTTGGAAAGACGATTTATCCTAAAACAAAAAAGCCGCCTAAGAAAAGCAAAGCAAAGAAAATGCCTAAACAAGAGGCACCAAAAAAGTCAGAGAAATCAGAAAAGCCAAAACAGCAGTCTGACACTGTATCTAAAGAAGTTGCAACAATCTACGAGCCGCAAAAGCCAATTCCAGAATTGCCAAAGAAAGAAAAAAAGATCGCTGATGAGGCGCCAGAAGCAAAGAAAATGGATGGGCCAGAGTCAGAGAAAAAGCAGCAATCACAAAAAGAAAAATCTGCCAGACCAGATGTGAAGTCTAAATTTGAGGCTATAAAACAAAAGCTTCTTGCAGTCAAAGAGAAGTTTATTGACAGTAAGGCAGGCATTCAAAAAATCAAAAATAAAATTGATTACTGGAAAAATTTGCTGACATCTGATCCTGTGAAGGAAGCTATGGGATTTCTTTGGAAAAAAACAAAGGGATTGCTTCATCATATTCTTCCAAGAAGAATGACAGGACGCATTCACTTTGGTTTTGAGGATCCGTCTAAGACGGGAAAAACGTTAGCTTATTTTTCAATGCTGTATCCATTTACGAAAGAGAATCTCGTAATAGAGCCTGAGTTTGAAACAGAAAAACTTATACTCGAAGGAGATATTGCATTTCGTGGAAGAATACGATTAGGATATCTGGTGTATGTGGCGCTCAGTGTCGTACTAAATAAAAACATTCGCCGTCAATATAAGCGGCTGAGACAAGGAGGAAATAAAGATGGAGAAGGAAGAAATTAACTTTGGCTCATCAGTAGATGAGCTGTTAAAAGGGCTGGAAGGATTTGTCAGCTCAAAAACTGTTGTCGGTGAACCGATTCAGGTAAACGATGCCACCATCATTCCACTGGTTGATATGAAGTTCGGCATGGGAGCAGGCGCATTCAAAAAAAATAGTGACAATAAGACGGCAGGAGGAATTGGAGCTAATATTAGTCCATGTGCCGTGTTAATCATTCAAAAGGGTATGGCAAAGGTTGTTAATATCAAGAACCAGGATCTTACTACTAAGATTGTGGATATGGTTCCTGATTTGATTAACCGCTTCACAAGCAAGAAGGCAGACGATCCAGCTGTTGATGAGGCAGTAGATGATATCTTAAACGACGATAAAAAATAATAGCTGATTCAGTAGCAAAAAGAATAGACATAAAAAGTCCGCATAAACTATAATGAATAAGGAACCGAAAAAGGTCTTTATGAAACGTTTATGCGGACTTCTTTTATTTTTCTTTGGACTGGGAATGGCAGTGATGCTTTTTGTCCCAGTTTGTCTTTGCTCAGTAATAGTGATTTTATTTTGCCTTATTTTAGGGTATGTTCTATTTTGCTGCGGATGCTAATTTTAGATAGAAAAAAAGCAGTCGACAAGCGACCGCTTTAAATCATACCCGTAACGAAATTAAGCTCTCTCAACATAGCCAGAGCGTAAACAGGAAGTACAAACGTACATCTTCTTGTTGGTTCCGTTGACACTTACTCTAACGGACTTAACATTGGACTTCCAAACCGCATTACTTCTTCTATGGGAATGGCTAACATTGTTTCCGAAATGAGCACCCTTCTGACAGATCTCACACTTTGCCATAAATCGCACCTCCTTACGCAAATGTAGCCGTATAGGCTCACAACATGGATATCATAACAGATATTCAGAAAAAAATCAAGGACTTTTTTTAAAAAGATTTAAAAAGGATTATTACAGTGAACTGTAGTCATTCCAGATCAAAAGGATTTTGCTTGACTTATACGTGGTAATGAGATATTCTAAACATAGAGTATTCTGCTTAGAATCCGTCCAGAATTAATAAATTCTCTGATGGAATACTAGGAGCAGGATCTTAGTCTAAGTCAGAATCAGTAAAAATGTATTTTCTGAATTTGTTAGTTGGAGGTAACCGAATGAAGGGACGTATATCGAATCCTCAGGGTGATGTTATGATCAGAACAGATGTCATCGCAAAGTATGCAGGTTCTATGGCGGTGGAATGCTTCGGTATTGTTGGTATGGCCAGTGTCAGCATGAAGGACGGACTTGTTCATCTGCTAAAAAAGGACAGCATAACAAGAGGCATTAATGTATCATTAGAAGATAATGAGCTTACAATTGATTTCCATGTAATTGTTTCATATGGAGTAAGCATTCTGGCTGTATACAACAATTTAACGGATAGTGTAAAGTACCATGTTGAGGAGTTTACAGGAATCCGTGTTAAAAAAATTAATATGTATGTAGAGGGTGTCAGAGTCATTGACTGATCAGTGATAGATACCGCCTAAGGAGGAGCTATATTTTGGGTAGTAATGTGATAGACGCAGGTTTATTAAAGCGCATGTTTCTTGCAGGCGTGGCAAATCTGGAATCAAAGAAAGAATGGATTAACGAATTAAATGTATTCCCAGTGCCGGATGGTGATACAGGAACAAACATGACACTTACAATTCTCTCCGCAGCAAGGGAAGTAAATTCTGTTGAGGAACCAACTATGGAGACGTTAGCAAAAGCGATTTCATCTGGTTCACTGCGCGGTGCTAGAGGTAACTCAGGTGTTATTTTGTCTCAGCTGTTCCGTGGCTTTACAAAGGCCATTAAGTACAGTACAGAGATTGATATGGAGCTGCTTGCAGAAGCTTTGCAGCGTGCAACAGAGACAGCTTACAAGGCTGTTATGAAGCCGAAGGAAGGTACAATCCTTACTGTTGCAAAGGGAATTTCTGATAAAGCGAAAGAACTTGCACAAAGCGGCTGCGATATGGATGTTTTTATTCAGGAACTGTTAAAGGAAGGCGATTATGTATTAAGCCAGACACCAGAGATGCTTCCTGTTTTAAAGCAGGCAGGCGTTGTTGATTCTGGCGGACAGGGTCTGATGCAGGTATTAAAGGGTGCATATGATGGTTATCTTGGAAAAGAGATCACATTCACCGCTGAAAAGCCAGCTGCATCACGCGCTGTAACAGGTGCAGCAAACGATGAAATTGATACTGCAGATATCAAGTTTGGCTATTGCACCGAATTTATTATTATGACAAGCCGTGCCTTTACACACGAGGATGAGAAGGAGTTTAAAGCATTCCTGTCTTCTATAGGTGACTCTATCGTGTGCGTAGCAGATGATGAGCTTGTTAAAGTACATGTGCATACAAATGATCCAGGTCTTGCAATTCAAAAGGCACTTACCTATGGTCAGCTGACAAGCATGAAGATTGATAACATGCGTGAAGAGCATCAGGAGCGCGTTATCAAGAATGCAGAGAGAGAAGCTATCAAGCAGGCAGAAGCTGATCGCAGGGAGCGTGAGCAGGAAGACAAGTCCAAGTGGAAGGAATATGGCTTTATAAGCGTATCTGCAGGTGCAGGAATTGGAGAAATTTTTAAGGGTCTTGGTGTCGATTATTTAATCGAGGGCGGACAGACCATGAATCCAAGTACAGAGGATATGCTTAATGCAATTCGTCAGGTCCCGGCAAGAAACATTTTCATTCTGCCGAACAATTCTAATATCATAATGGCAGCAAAGCAGGCAAAGCAGCTGACAAAGGATAAGGAAATTTTTGTAATTCCGACAAAAACTATCCCGCAGGGTATTACTGCTATCATTAATTTCGTACCGGATAGTTCGATGGAAGAAAATGCAGAGAACATGACAGAGAGCATCAAGAGTGTCAAGACAGGACAGATTACTTATGCTGTTCGTGATACGATGATCGACAATATCGAGATTCATAAGGATGACATTATTGGTCTTGGTGATAAGGGAATGCTGGCAGATGGAACAGATATCAACGATGTTGCATTTGAGACTGTATGTAAGATGATGTCTGAGGATTCTGAACTGATCGGTATTTATTATGGTCAGGAAATTGATGAGGCAAGAGCTAAGGAGCTTTGTGATCGTTTGAGCGAAGAGTTCCCATCTGTTGATGTTGAGGTTAATGCCGGAAATCAGCCAGTATACTATTATTTCTTATCAGTAGAGTAATCTTTATAAGGAGGCAGCCGTGAATTACGACGATCCCATTACATGTTTAAAGGGAATCGGAGAGAAGACGGCAGCGCTTTACGAAAAATTGGGGATTGTAACCATTGGAGAACTTATGCGTTATTACCCCCGAAGCTATGAACGATTTGAACCACCAGTCACGATCCGGGCCGCAGCTGTAATGGATTTCGCAGCGGTCCGGGTCGTGATTTGTTCTTATCCGACAATAAAGCGTGTGCGTAATCTCTCTATTATAAATACAAAGGTGCGCGATGAGGAAGGAAGTGAGCTTCGTGTTACCTGGTTTCAGACAACCTATCTGGCGAGCGTGCTTCGTCCGGGCGGCTGGTATGTGCTTCGCGGAAAGCTTTCAGGAAACGGAAAATCGCGAACACTTGATCAGCCTCAGGTTTACGCACTTGATGCATATGAGCAGCTTCAAAAATCACTGCAGCCTGTTTATGCGCTGACAGCAAAAATCACATCAAAAAGCATTTCAAAGGCAGTTGCAGCGGCATATGATGCAGGTGTAAAACAGAAGGCCACGATTCCAGAAAAGGTGCTTTCACAGTATAATTTGCTGCCAGAGGATGAGGCTGGATATCTTATGCATTTTCCAAAAGATGAAGTGCAGCTGACACATGCACGAAAAACAATAGCGTTTGGCGAATTTTATCATTTCTTGCTTGGCGTAAATCAGATGAAAAAGCGGCTTTTGCAGGAGAAAAACCATTTCGCACTGACACGGCGTGAGGAAGTCACAAATCTGATTAAACAGCTTCCATATGATTTGACAGGCGCGCAGCTTCGCACAATTGAAGAAATTACACAGAATATGACAGGTGATCATATGATGAGCCGTTTGCTACAGGGAGATGTAGGTTCAGGAAAAACTATCGTTGCCTTTCTTTCAATGTATCAGGCTGCATTATGTCATTATCAAAGCGCTCTTATGGCACCAACTGAGGTATTAGCGTCACAGCATTATCAGGGCTTTATTGAATTATCAGAGCGTTATCATCTGAATCTTTCAATTGTTTTATTGACAGGCTCCATGCGTGCAGGACAAAAAAAAGAGGCACTTCGTCAGATTAGAGAGCATGAGGCAGATATTGTAATTGGAACACATGCCGTTATTCAGGAAAAAGTTGAGTTCGATGATCTGGCACTTGTAATTACAGATGAGCAGCACCGCTTCGGAGTCGCACAGCGTGATGCTTTAAGCAAGAAAGGTCATACTCCGCACGTGCTTGTAATGAGCGCGACACCAATTCCAAGAAGTCTGGCGATGATTCTTTATGGAGATCTTGATATTTCTATTATGGATGAGCTTCCGGCAAAAAGGCTGCCAATAAAAAATTGTGTGGTCAATATTTCATACCGTCCAAAGGCATGGGATTTTATAATAAAGCAGGTGCAGGCAGGACACCAAGCGTATGTGATCTGTCCCATGGTAGAAGAGAGCGAGACATCGCAGGGGGCAGATGTTGTCAGTTATACAGAACAGCTGAGAGAAGCTTTGCCTTCCTATATTTCAATTGAGTATCTTCATGGAAAAATGAAAGCCAAAGAAAAAGATGATATTATGGCACATTTTGCAAAGAATGAGACGCAGGTACTTGTTTCGACAACAGTAATCGAGGTTGGAATTAATGTACCAAATGCAACTGTCATTTTGATTGAGGATGCACAGCGCTTTGGTCTGGCACAGCTGCATCAGCTTCGCGGCCGTGTTGGGCGCGGTGATGCGCAGTCATATTGCATAATGATAGACACCTCAGGAAAAGAAGAATCAGCAAAGCGTCTTGAAGTACTCAATCATTCAAACGATGGCTTTGCAATTGCAAACGAAGATTTAAAGCTTCGCGGACCTGGTGATTTTTTTGGAATACGTCAGAGCGGTGAAATCGCCTTTGCAGTCGCTGATATCTATCAGGATGCGCAGCTTTTAAAGTGGGCGAAAGAGGCTGCCGACAGTGCGCAGGTTATGGCAGCGGTGGAGACGCACAGCATTTAGAGTTTCTGATATAAAAATTTCTCATAACTTACCAGCGTAATCTTTTTATCTGTGCATATACTAGGAATGTAACAAACAACAAAGCTTTGATGTAAAGTTACAAACAACACACTTACAAGAAAACTGTGAAACAGAGCAATACGCACAGAAAAAAAGGAGGACTACTGATGTCTACAAATAAGAACAGTAATCGAATTGAAGTACCAGAAGCAAAGCAGGCGCTCGACCAGTTTAAGATGGAGGTCGCTGATGAGCTGGGTGTACCGTTAACAAACGGTTATAACGGAAATCTGACCTCTTACCAGAACGGAAGTGTCGGAGGCTATATGGTGAAGAAGATGATTGAAAAGCAGGAAAAGGAAATGTCCAACAAGTAATCATCTAAGCCAGTAACAAGAAGGAAGCAGGGACAAATACTCTGCTTCCTTTTTTGCGTGAATAAATAAAACCGCGAAAAAGCACTTGTCAGATTGTTTTTTGCATACTATAATAGAGTAGTTAGAGTATACAAAACTACAAAATTTAGAAAAACAAACATAGAACAAGGTGGAAGACATATGAGAGTAATTGCAGGTACAGCCAGAAGGTTGCCACTTGTTACACCAAAAGGAATGGAAACGCGTCCAACTACGGACCGTATAAAAGAAACGTTATTTAATATTCTTCAGAATGACTTGCCAAGCTGCCATTTTCTTGATTTGTTTGCAGGAAGCGGTGCTATAGGCATTGAGGCATTAAGCCGCGGTGCTGCAAAGGCTGTTTTTGTAGATAACAGCAAAGAAGCACTTTCGTGTATTCGTCAGAATCTGGAAAAGACGCATCTGGCAGACAGGGCAATAGTTATTGGTCAGGATTGTGCAGGTGCTATACATGCATTGGATGCAAAAAAAATGCATTTTGATATTATCTTTATGGATCCGCCCTATCAGCTGAATGCAGAAAAGGAAGTGCTCACTGCAATTGCTGACAGCAAAATAGCTGATGAGGATACGCAGATTATAATCGAAGCAACACTTGACAGAGAGTTTAGCGAGGATGAACTTGCTTGCTTTGATGTTGTTCGCGTAAAGGAATACAAGACAAACAAACATATTTTTTTGCAAAAAAGCAGTCGGGAGGCATAAGTCAGTATGGGAAAGACAATAGCAATTTATCCGGGAAGCTTTGACCCAGTGACACGCGGACATATGGATATTATCGAGCGTGCCAGTAAAACAGTTGATCATTTGATTGTTGGTGTGCTTGTAAACAGTGCAAAATCACCGCTGTTTACAGTGGAGGAAAGGGTTGCTTTGCTAAAGCAGGTGACAGCGCAATATCCCAATGTAGAGATTCGTTCCTTTGAAGGACTGCTTGTTGATTTTGCGCGTGCGAGTGGTGCACATATTTTAATCAGAGGATTAAGAGCAGTCACTGATTTTGAGTATGAACTTCAGATGTCACAGACAAATCGAAAGGTTGCACCAGAGGTTGATACGATTTTCTTTACAACCAGCCTGGAATATGCATACCTTAGCTCCAGCATTGTAAAAGAAGTTGCCCAGTACGGAGGCGATATAAGTGCATTTGTCGCAGAACCAGTTGAAAAGGCTATCAAGCAAAAGTTTGCACAAGGAAATAAAAATAAATAAAAGTAAAAAAGCAGACGTTTGATATGACGTCTGATATAAAGGAGAAAATTAAAATGAGCAAAATTGAACAGTTAATTGGAGAAATTGAAGAGTTTATTGATGGCTGCAAGCTTCAGCCGTTTTCTAGCACAAAGATTGTTGTAGATAAGGCACAGTTAGAAGATCTTTTAGTAGAGCTTCGTCACCGCACACCTGATGAGATCAAAAAATATCAGAAGATTTTAAACAACAAGGATGCGATCATCAACGATGCAAAGCAGCAGGCAGAGGCTATTATCAGTGCTGCAAACGTTCAGACAAGCGAGATGGTTAACCAGAGTGAGATCACAAAGCGTGCTTATGCAAGAGCAAACGAAATCATCACACAGGCAACACAGCAGGCAAACGAAATTGTTAATAAGGCAATCGAGGATGCAAATGCACTTCGTACAGGTGCAATTGCTTATACTGATGATATGATGGGAAGTATGGAGCAGACTCTTGCACAGGGCTTAGACGGATTAAAGGAAAAGTATGAGGAGATGTTATCCACTATGAATACTACCGTTGAGACAATCAGTGCAAATCGTAAGGAGCTGCCAAAGGCAGAAGATGTAATCATCAGTGCCGCACCTGCAGATACGGCAGAAGAAGAGCAGTCTGAAGAAGAATAAAATTCAGGCTTATAGGCCGCTGCCTGATGCAGCGGTCTTTCCTTTTCTAAGTTTAAATAAATCTAAATGTAACTATTCAGAAAAAGAAAACATAGACTGCTGCACAGCCCAAATAAAAAACGCACAAGTATGTAACGAAATATCGGAAAATCAGATTGCTGCCAGGCTTGGCGCACCTGAATATGAACACAGATTCCGCCAAAGCCAAGTAAAAAAAGACAGATGGCTGATTTGTAACGCAAAGAAAGTGTATTGAGGGAACTAATCTTGCTGATCCCAGTTGTCATTTCAAGCATTCCGATTAAGATCGTTTGGGCGGTTGATTGTGGTGTTGCAATAGTTAAAAATTCAGAAAGAATCGAGAAAAACATTAAAAGTACACCGATTCTAACTAAAAGAAGCAGACAAGTATCGCAGATATCATTTAGCGAAGGCTCTGGCGAAGATGTTTCTTGTACATTTTTTTTAGTTGAAATACTGCGTTTTGCTACGGATTTTAAGAGAAAAAGAAGCGTGCACAGCAAAAAAGATGCGAAAAAAGGCAGATATGCACATAAAAGAAAAACAAAACGCATTTTTGTAGGCAGCGCAAGCAAAACAGATGCGACAAAGCCAGACAAAAATAGTGGGCTTGGCAGCTGAACAAAGCAAACAATCCACCGAGCTGCCCGTTTGGAGAGAAGTTTGCTGGCGTACAGACCGCTGCATGTCAGAGCACCCATCGGACTTCCACATAAAAGTCCACTTAGAAAAGCTGCGCCAGATGGAAAAGGAAGATGTTTTAATGCGGCTTGTACGGATTTTCGGCTAATCAAAAAGGATGCGGCAGCCATTGCAGGAAACAGAGCTGGCAAAACCTGCTTGTACCACAGCGAAAGACCTTTCGTGGCGCCGAGCGTACACAGTGCAGGATTATAAATTAAAAATATTAGAAATACGGCAGAGAAAAGAGTAAGAAGCATACAGCCACCAGGCATTTATCTTGCTTTATTTTATGCCAATGATAAGAAAAACATGAGGTGTATATGGAATTACCAGTTTCTTTTTTAGAGAACATGAAAAAACTGCTGTCACCGGAGGAGTTTAATGCATACCTTGACAGCTACAGTGAGGAGCGTGTTTACGGCCTTCGCGTCAATACAAATAAGCTCACGCCAGAAGAATTTGAAAAAATATGTCCATTCGAGATTAAAAAGATACCGTGGATTGATAATGGTTATTATTATAGTGGAAAAGATAAGCCGGCAAAGGATCCTTATTATTATGCCGGTCTGTATTATCTGCAGGAGCCATCAGCAATGACACCGGCACACGTACTTCCTATTGAACCAGGTGATCGCGTGCTTGATATCTGTGCAGCTCCAGGAGGAAAGAGTACTGAGCTGGCAGCAAAGCTTAAGGGAAAAGGAGTTCTAGTAAGCAACGATATCAGTAATTCACGAGCAAAGGCATTATTAAAGAACCTTGAGCTGTTTGGCATTTCAAATGCTTATGTAATCAGCGAGGCACCATACAAGCTTGCAGAGCATTTTGAAGGCTATTTTGATAAGATTCTTATTGATGCGCCATGTTCAGGTGAAGGAATGTTTAGAAAGGAACCTTCAGTTATGAAAAGCTGGGTGGAGCATGGAAATGACTATTTTGTCAAGCTGCAGCAGGAGATTACTTCATATGCATTAAAGATGCTTCGTCCAGGCGGAATGCTGCTTTACTCAACATGTACATTTTCACCGCTTGAAGATGAACAGATTGTGTCACGCATGCTTAAAGAAGATCAAGATTTAGAGCTTGTAGAGCCAGAGTGGTATGAAGGTTTTGACCATGGACACCCAGAATGGTCAGATAACAATCAAGAACTCACAAAATGTGTGCGTATTTGGCCGCATCGAATGAAGGGAGAAGGTCATTTCCTTGCGCTTCTTAAAAAGAAGGGAGAGAGCAGCCGTCTAAAAGAAAGACAGACAGAAAAAGCCAAAATGCCACAGGAGCTTTTCGACTTTTTGCAGACCGTAAAGAAGCCGCTTGCGCTTGATCGTCTGGAGATTCGTCAGGAAAAAGTATTTGTTCATCCAGACTGCAGACGTGATTTAAAAGGTCTTCGTATAATGCGCTCTGGCCTGCTTCTTGGTGAGTGCCTGAAAAATCGTTTTGAACCAAGTCAGGCATTAGCAATGGCGCTTCGTGCAGATGAATATCCAAATGTACTTTATCTGTCAAGAGAGGATGATCGTGTAATTCGTTATTTAAAGGGTGAAACGATTGATTTAAGAGATGAAGAATCTGTAGAAAAGGGCTGGGTTTTGATTTGCGTAGACAATTATCCGCTCGGCTTTGGAAAGGCAGCAGGCGGATCAGTGAAAAATAAGTATCTTGCAGGCTGGAGGTGGATGTAATGGAGTGGCGTCTTGATAAGTTTTTGACACAGATTCCAGTGGGAACGCGCAGTCAGGTCAAGGATATGATCAAAAAAGGACGCGTTTGCGTAAATGGTGTGCATGCATCAAAACCAGAATTAAAGGTAGATCCAGAGAACGACAGCATTACGCTTGATGGAAAGAAGCTTTTTTATTCTCAGTATGCATACTATATGTTAAACAAGCCGGCTGGCGTAATTACAGCAACCATGGATAAGAAAAAAGAGACTGTTCTTGATTTATTAGACGATAAGCGAAAGGATTTATTTCCAGTTGGACGCCTCGATATTGATACAGAAGGACTTCTTTTAATTACAAACGATGGGGAGCTTTGTCACAGACTTCTTTCTCCTAAGCATCACGTTGACAAATGTTATTTTGCAAAAACAGATCTTCCAATTCCGGCAGATGCTGTAAAAAAATTTGAAGAAGGCATAGATCTTGGCGATTTCACATCAATGCCTGCAAAGCTGGAAATTATTGGAGATTGTGAGGCAAAGGTAATTGTTCAGGAAGGAAAATTTCATCAGGTAAAGAGAATGTTCGAGGCAGTTGGAGTAACAGTTGTTTATTTAAAGCGCCTTTCAATGGGAAGCCTTAAGCTAGACGAAACACTTGCACCTGGTGAGAGCCGCGCACTGACACAGGAGGAGCTTGAATGTCTGAAGGAAAGCTGATTGTGAAAAATGCAAAGGGTGTGATATTTGATTTAGACGGTACACTTGTAGATTCAATGAATGTATGGAAAGAGATTGACGTCAGTTATCTGGGAAAGCATGGATATGATGTGCCAGATGATCTTCATGACGAAATTGAAGGAATGAGCTTTACAGAGACAGCTGCCTATTTTAAAAAGCGTTTCTGCCTGAAAGAGACGGTTGACGAAATTAAAGACTGCTGGAATCAGATGGCATATGAAAAGTATTGTCATGAGGTCGCATTAAAACCAGGTGCAGCACCATTTCTTTCTTATCTTCATAAAAATGGATGCAAGATTGCCATTGCAAGCAGCAATTCACGCAAATTGATTCAGGCTGTATTAGAATCGCAAGGTATAGCATCATATTTTGAAGCTATAGTGACTAGCTGTGATGTAAAGGCCGGAAAACCAGCACCAGATGTTTATTTAGAAGCAGCGAAGCTTCTTGATTTGAATCCGTGTGACTGTGTTGTGTTTGAAGATATTCCAGCGGGAATCATGGCAGGAAAGGCGGCAGGTATGACTGTATTTGCAGTAGAAGATGAATTTTCAGAGCCGCTTCGCGAGAAAAAACTTGCGCTTGCCGATGGATGGGTGAGAGATTACACAGATTTCATATAAAACGGAGGACACAGTAGTTATGTTTCGAATAAAAAAAGGTCATCATGGCTATATCAAACGCAAGAAGCGCCTGCTGTTAGGAGAGGTACTTGGTCTTTTAATCGGCATTATAGGTCTTGTGGTGATTGGCGTTGTGACAACAGGAAGCCGCAAAAATTTGCTTACAGTTGTAGCTATGGTTTCAGTAATTCCAATGGTAAATCAGCTTGTCATTTTGATTGCACTTTGGAAATATCAGCCGTGCCCAGATAAGGAGTATGAGCAGGTGGCATCTATTGTAGGTAAAGGAATTTTAGACACTGAGCTTGTCATTACATCAAAAACAGATAAGTCATTTTTGCTTGACTATGCGTGTATTCATGAGAAAGGTGTCTTCTGCTATTGCTCTGATAAGAATGTATCAGAAAAAAAGACAGCTGAGTATATAAAGAGCTTTATGAAGGCTAATGACTTAAAGACGGATATATTTGTTATCCGTGACTGGAAAAATTATTTAAACCGCATTCGCGAGCTTGAGAAGTGGGATCGCGCCAGCTGTGATGAAAAGCTTCTTAAAATCGAAGGTGTGCTGAGAGGAATTGCCATATGAGACAATTGCAAATTCAGGCGGCAGAAGAAGGTCAGCGCTTAGACAAATATTTAAGCCGATATATGCCAGAGGCGCCAAAGAGCTTCTTTTATAAGATGCTTAGAAAAAAGAACATTACCTGCAACAAAAAAAAGTGTGATGGAAGCGAAAAACTTTGCGCGGGAGACTGCATTGAGCTGTTTTTGGCAGAGGACACGATTGAAAAATTCCGTGGAAATACAGATGAAAAAAAAGCTTCCAGTATTCAGACACAGACTCAAAACGTATCGCTCTCACCAAAGAGCATTATATATGAGGATGATGATATATTGCTGATAAATAAAGCAGCGGGAGAACTTTCGCAGAAAGCATCGCCAAAAGATGTTTCCATGGTAGAAAAGGTCATTGGCTATGCACTTTCCACACAAAAAGTAACAAATGAGCAGCTGTTAGTCTGCCGTCCTTCTGTCTGCAACCGTTTAGACAGAAATACATCAGGATTAATTGCAGCTGGTTTTTCCATACGAGGTCTTCAGTTTTTATCAGAACAGTTTAGAACAAGAGATCTGCACAAATATTATATGGCGCTAGTGGCAGGCTGCGTAACAAGACAGCAAAAGCTTAAAGGATATCTGTATAAGGATGAAAAAACAAATAAAGTAGAGGTCCACGAGACACTTGAAGAATTTCCAGAGAATCTTAAAAAAGATGCACTTGCGATTGAGACTGTATATGAGCCAGTGGCATCGACAAAGCAGGCAACGCTTTTAAAGGTGCTTTTAGTGACAGGACGTTCTCATCAGATTCGTGCACATCTGTCAAGCATAAATCATCCAATCATTGGAGATTCAAAATATGGTGACAGCAGCATAAATGAGCAGTTTAGAAAAAAGGCAGGCACAAAGAGACAGCTTCTTCATGCATATGAGATGGTATTTCCTGTCTGCGAGGGACATTTTTCATATCTGTCCCAAAAAAGCTTTCAGGCACCGCTTCCAAATGATTTTTTAAAGGCAATGGAGTATGCAAAAATCCATGACTGGAAGGAGTAATACGTATGCCAACATGGAAATCAAGAGGACTTAGAGGATCGGCATTAGAGGATATGATCAACTATACGATTGAGCAGTACAGCACAAAAAAGCTTGCGCTAATTCAGAAGATTCCGACTCCAATAAAACCAATCAATATTGATCAGGAGACGCGTCATATAACGCTTGCATATTTTGATCAAAAAAGTACAGTCGATTATATTGGTGCAGTTCAGGGCATTCCAATCTGCTTTGATGCGAAGGAATCTGCAGTTGATACCTTTCCGCTGCAGAATATTCATGAGCATCAGGTAAAATTTATGCAGGCAATGGAAGAACAAAACGGAATTGCTTTTATTCTGTTGTATTATACGCACCGTCATGAAGCGTATTATGTGCCGCTTTCTGATATCGTCTATTTCTGGAACCGCGGCAAAAATGGCGGAAGAAAGAGTTTTACATATGACGAGATCGATAAGACACTGCAGATTCCAATAAAAAATGGCGTGTTTTTACACTTTTTGGAGCAGCTTCAGCTTGATCTTTTGCGTCATGCTGATGAGTCAAATGGAAATGGGACTTGACAAATGCAAGCTGCTTCGCTATAATCGTATTTAACATTCATAAATTACCATGGTAGCACGTTAACTTACTAAAGTAAACAAGCTGCAGGAAATGAGGAAAATATGGCAATCAGTTTACTGCACACACCGGAGGGTGTAAGAGATCTGTATAATGAAGAATGCGCGAAGAAGGAAACTGTCAGCGCAAAAATCGGAGCGGTTTTCCACCGTTTTGGTTATCGCAGCATCCAGACACCATCATATGAGTTTTTTGATATATTTAATAAAGACAGAGGTTCAGTTGCATCAAATCAGATGTTTAAATTTTTTGACCGCGATGGAAATACACTAGTGCTTCGGCCTGATATTACACCGTCAATTGCAAGATGTGCGGCAAAATATTTCATGGATGAGGACATGCCAGTGCGTCTTTGTTATAATGGAAACATTTTCATCAACAACATGAGCTTGCGCGGAAGTTTAAAAGAGTCTACCGTAATGGGTGCAGAGATGATTAACGATACGACAACAGATGCAGATGCAGAGATGGTTGCTATGCTGATTCAGTCTCTTCAGGTCAGCGGTCTGACAGAGTTTCAGGTTGAGATCGGACAGGTTGATTTCTTTAATGGACTAGTAGAAGAAGCAGGCTTTAATGAGCAGGAGACAGACGAGCTTAGAACACTGATTGAGCAGAAAAACTATTTTGGTGTAGAGGAAATGCTTTCGGCAAAAGAGCTTCCTGAACAGTTAAAGCAGGCACTTCTTTCTATGCCAAAGCTGTTTGGAGGCATCAGTCAGATCCATGAGGCAGCGTCTCTTACAGATAATGATAAGGCGCTCAGCGCAATATATCGTCTTGAAAAGCTGTATAAGATTCTTGCTTCCTACGGACTGGAAAAATATATTACGTTTGATCTTGGTATGCTTGGCAAATTTCAGTATTATACAGGAATCATTTTCAAGGCATATACATATGGAAGCGGAACACCTATTGCAACGGGCGGCCGTTATGACAAGCTGCTTTCCCAGTTCGGAAAGGACGCACCATCTATCGGCTTTGGTATTTATGTAGATGAGTTGTTGATGGCTATGTCAAGACAGCAGATTGATATTGACACTGATTATCTTGGAACAATTCTTCTTTATGAGAGAAGTCAGAAGAATCTTGCCATTCGTCTTGCAAATGTATTAAGAGCAGATTCCTCAGTTACGCTTATGAAAAAGTTTTATGAAAAGACAATTGATGACTACATTGCGTATGCGAAGAGAAGCGGTATTGGTGGTATCTTTTATATTGATGAGGAAGGAAAATATGTTGAGGTTATAAATGTACTCACGGATGACCGCAAACGACATTTGCTTTCTGATTTGATCGGAGAAGAAGCATAAGAAGGAGAATACGCTTTATGAGATATATTACATTTGCGCTTGCAAAGGGTCGTCTGGCAAAAAAGGCAATGGAGATGCTGGAGCTTGCCGGCATTACATGCGAGGAGATGAAGGACGAGACAAGCCGTAAGCTGATTTTTGTAAATGAAGAGCTAAAATTAAAATTTTTTCTGGCAAAGGCATCTGATGTTCCGACATATGTGGAATATGGTGCAGCTGATATTGGTGTAGTAGGAAAGGATACCATCCTTGAAGAAGGACGAAATTTATATGAGGTGATGGATCTTGGCATTGGCAAATGCCGTATGTGCGTGGCTGGCCCTGCATCGGCAAGAGAGCGCCTTAAGCATCATGAACTGATTCGTGTGGCATCAAAATATCCGGTCATCGCGAAGGATTACTTCTATAATAAGAAGCATCAGACAGTTGAAATTATTAAGCTGAATGGTTCAGTCGAGTTAGCACCAATTGTTGGCTTGTCTGAGGTTATTGTAGATATAGTTGAGACAGGAACGACGCTTAAGGAAAACGGACTTGAGGTATTAGAGGAGATTTGCCCACTGTCAGCCCGTGTGGTTGTAAATCAGGTAAGCATGAAGATGGAAAACGAGCGAATCAATAAGATCTTAGCCGGTTTTAAGACTGCGGTTGAAAAAAGAAAATAGCAGACAGAGAGGATGGAACATACATGAGAATCGTTAAGCTTAGCAAGGAATCAAAGGAAAATTTGTTAGCAGATCTGTTAAAGAGAGATCCAAACAACTACGGACAATATGCCGATACTGTACAGGCAATTGTAGATGATGTGAAGGCGCGCGGTGATGAAGCGCTGTTTGAATATACCGAGAAGTTTGACAAGGTTAAAGTGACAAAGGACACCATTAGAGTGACTAAAGAAGAGATTGATGAGGCACTTAAACAGGTCGATCCAAAGCTGATGGAAGTAATGGTAAAATCTATGAAGAATATCCGTGCATTCCATGAAAAGCAAAAGCAGCTCTCATGGTTTGACACGACACCGGACGGCACGATTCTTGGTCAGAGAGTTACACCACTAGACAGTGCGGGTCTTTATGTTCCAGGCGGAAAGGCTGCATATCCATCTTCTGTTTTAATGAATATCATTCCGGCAGAGGTAGCAGGCGTAAATCGTATTGTTATGGTGACACCTCCTGGCAAGGACGGAAAGGTTAATCCAGTCACTCTGGCAGCAGCTCACATTGCGGGTGCAACAGAAGTTTATAAGGTTGGCGGTGCGCAGGCAATTGCCGCACTTGCATTTGGTACTGAATCTATTCCGAAGGTAAATAAGATTGCAGGTCCTGGAAATATTTATGTTGCGCTTGCAAAGAAGGCTGTATATGGTCATGTCAGCATCGACAGCATTGCCGGACCTAGTGAGATCATGGTTCTTGCAGATGAGAGTGCAAATGCAAAGTTCGTTGCAGCAGATCTTTTGTCACAGGCAGAGCATGACGAACTTGCCTGCGCTATTCTTGTTACAACCAGCATGAAGCTTGCCGAGGAAGTATCAAAGCTGACAGAAGAATTTATCGCAGGATTATCCAGAAAAGAGATTCTGCAAAAGTCCATTGATAATTATGGTTATATTCTTGTAGCAGATTCTATGGACGATGCAGTAGATGTAGTAAATGAAATTGCACCAGAGCATCTTGAAATTCAGACAATAAATCCATTTGAGACGATGACACAGGTACGAAATGCTGGTGCGATTTTTATGGGAGAGTACAGTAGTGAGCCGCTTGGCGACTACTTTGCAGGACCAAACCATGTTCTTCCGACAAACGGAACGGCAAAGTTTTTCTCACCGCTTGGCGTAGATGCTTATGTAAAGAAATCAAGTATTATTTATTACTCCAAGAAGGCATTAAAGCCAGTCAGCAGGGATATTATTCAGTTTGCAGAAAGCGAATATCTGACAGCGCATGCTAATTCCATCCGTGTTCGTTTTGAAGACGACAAAGAGTAATCGGGTATCAAAAGGAGAGGAAACTATGCAGCAGCGAATCGGTACTATTACAAGAAATACAAAGGAAACACAAATTACTCTGACCATAAATTTGGATGGCAGCGGAAAGGCAGATATTTCTACAGGAATTGGCTTCTTTGATCATATGCTAAACAGCTTTGCACGTCATGGTCTGTTTGATTTGACAGTAAAGGCAACTGGTGATCTTGAGGTCGATTGCCATCATACGATAGAGGATGTCGGCATTGTGCTTGGTCAGGCGATAGCACAGGCAGTAGGCGACAAAAAGTCTATTTGCCGCTATGGAGACTGCATTCTTCCTATGGATGAAGCACTTATTCTCTGCGCAATTGATTTATCAGGCAGGCCATATCTGGGCTATGAAGCATCAATTTCATCAGAGCGCGTGGGAGGATTTGATACAGAGATGGCAAAAGAATTTTTCTATGCTATTTCATATTCAGCATCAATGAATCTGCATATTCGTCAATTGGCAGGCGAGAACAGCCACCATATCATAGAAGGCATGTTCAAAGCCTTTGCAAAGGCACTTGACAAGGCAACAATTGCAGATCCGCGCATTACAGATGTACTTTCAACAAAGGGAAGTCTGTAAGAAAGGATGGTAAAGCAAATGGCAGGTGAAGTTACAAACGAAAATGAATTTGTGGCAGTTCCATTTCAGGCAGAGATTTCATGGGACGAGCTAAAAAAGGATGCATCTGGACTTGTCCCGTGCATAGTACAGGATTATAAAACAGGTCAGGTACTAATGTTAGCCTACATGAATGAAGCAGCATATCTTGAGACAGCCGCAACAGGAACCATGTGCTATTATAGCCGCAGCCGCAAAAGCAGATGGCTAAAAGGCGAAACAAGCGGTCATTTTCAATATGTGAAATCTCTTTATGCAGATTGTGATAAGGATACGCTTTTAGCAAAAGTAGCACAAAAAGGAGCAGCATGTCATACGGGATCGTATTCATGTTTCTTTAATAAAATTATAGAATAAAATATAAAAATAGCGCTGGGCAGCCTGGCGCTATTTTTTATTTTGTCAGGAATTTTGCAATATGATTGTACAGAACGCAAAAAACGTGGTAAAATAGGACAAGAAAAATAAGATTGGAGAAAATGACTATGGAAAAAGACATGTTCGGCGTAAGCCGCCTTAAAGTAAATCTACATATGCACACGACAATTTCTGATGGCTCAAAAACACCAGAAGAAGCGGCAGAAATTTATAAAAAAGCAGGATATGATGTAGTTGCGATTACAGATCATTGGATTCATCGTGATAGTGGAGAGATTGGCGGTCTGCGTATTTTATCAGGAGCTGAATATAATATTGGCGGAGGCGATGCCAGCACTGGTGTATACCATATTCTTGGCATAGGATGCAGCAAAAAGCCAAATCTGACACAGGAGGCAGGACCACAAAAGATTATTGATGAGGTTCATCGCTGCAGCGGAATTGCCATATTGGCGCATCCGGCATGGTCATTAAATACGGCGCAGCAGGCAGCAGCACTTAGTGGTGTGGACGCTACTGAAATTTTCAACTCTGTATCTGATGAGGGTGAGTCCTCACGTCCATATTCTGGTGATTTTGTTGATACAGCAGCATGCCAGGGCTTATTTTATCCGTTGGTTGCAGATGATGATACGCATATGTATAACTGCGATGAGACAAAGGCATGGATTATGCTTGAAGCCAAGATTACAGATTCAGATGAGGCGCTACTACAGGCAATTAAAGAAGAAAAGTTTTACGCAACGCAGGGACCAGAGATTCATATTAGAAGAAATGGCGATGAGATAACAGTACTATGCTCACCAGTCAGCCGCATTTCCTTCTTTTCCAATGCTGTATGGGCGCCAGAGCGTGGTCATAGAGGAACAGGACTGACAAAGGCAGTATGCCATGTACAGCCATGGGAGAAATTTATACGTGCAGAGGTAACAGACGAACAGGGAAGAAAGGCCTGGAGTAAGGTGATTAGGCTGTAAGGGTTGTATTTGGAAATATTGGAAAAGTAGTAGATAGGGGGAGCAGTATGCCATTACAAATTATTCGCAACGATATCACAAAATTAAAAGTAGATGCAATCGTTAATGCTGCAAACAGTTCTCTGCTTGGCGGAGGTGGTGTAGATGGCTGCATTCATAGGGCAGCAGGTCCAGAGCTTCTTTTAGAATGCAGAACATTACATGGGTGCGAAACAGGAAGTGCAAAAATCACAAGAGGGTATAAGCTTCCTTGTAAGTATGTGATCCATGCCGTTGGTCCGCGCTGGCAGGGTGGAAAATATCATGAAAAGGAACTTTTGGAATCCTGCTATCGCACATCACTGGAACTTGCAAAAAAATACGAGTGCGAATCTATTGCGTTTCCATTGATTTCGTCTGGAATATACGGTTACCCCAAAGATCAGGCATTAAAAGTGGCTGTAGATACAATTCAAGCCTTTTTGATGGAACAAGAGCTTAAAGTATATCTTGTCATTTTTGATCACAATTCGTATCAGATCAGCGAAAAACTATTTGATGATATTGCTTCTTACATAGATGATCGCTATGTAGAAGAACATGTTGATTGGGCAGCGGAAGAGACAAGGTATCTTGCGACTGAGGAAGAGATAACTAGAGAGGAAGACGTTTTTCTAAAGGCAGTATATCCTGGAAAAAAGAAAACATTAGAGGAAGCGCTGAAACAGCTTGATGAGAGCTTTTCGCAAATGCTTCTGCGAAAGATTGATGAGAGTGGAATGACAGACGCTCAGTGCTATAAGAAAGCAAACATTGATCGAAAATTGTTTTCTAAGATTCGCTCCGATAAGTTTTATAAGCCATCCAAGACAACAGTTCTAGCATTTGCATTAGCGCTGGAATTGCCGCTTGCAGAGATGCAGGACATGCTTCAAAAAGCAGGTTTTGCACTTTCTCATTCAAGCAAATTTGACATTATCGTGGAGTATTTTGTTGAACAGGGCAATTATAATGTCTATGAGATTAATGAGGCATTGTTTGCCTTTGATCAGAGCCTCATTGGAGGATAATAAATACATTAAGTAGTAATATCAAATTTGAAAATGTCGCTTCTCATGCGACCATTCCAATAAAAGAAAATGTTATCATGTGGCTGTGAGGTGAAAAACCAAGCAGCCATTTTTAGATGGTAATTAAAATACGCCTAAGTGGCGAGATAATTGGGAGGAAAGGCACATGAGAAAGGATTTGACAGAACTTGTTTTTATTATCGACCGCAGCGGTTCCATGAGTGGATTAGAGAGCGATACCATTGGCGGATTTAATTCAATGATTAGAAAGCAGAAACAGGCAGAGGGCGAAGCATTGATCTCAACGGTTTTATTTGACAATGTGAGCGAGGTTCTGCATGATCGCGTAAATGTAAAGGATATTCAGCCAATGACAGAACACGACTATACGGTACGAGGAACAACAGCGTTACTAGATGCAATTGGCGGAGCAATTCATCATATTGGAAATGTCCACAAGTATGCACGCCAAGAAGATGTACCAGAGCACACCATGTTTGTAATCACGACAGACGGAATGGAAAATGCCAGCCGGTATTACAGCAGTGACAAGGTCAAGAAAATGATCGAGCACCAGAAGGTAAAGTATGGCTGGGAATTTCTTTTCCTGGGAGCAAATATTGATGCAGTAGAAACAGCAAGTCATTTTGGCATAGGAGCAGACCGTGCAGTCAACTATAACTGCGACAGCGAGGGAACAGCATTAAATTACGAAGTAGTCAGTGATGCAATTTGTTCCGTAAGATGCAGTGCACCGTTAAAGCCAGATTGGAAGAAACGAATAGACGAGGACTATAAGAAAAGGGGGAGAAAGAAGTTATAGTTCACGGATAAAATAGTGATTTGATCTGGAAATTGAAGCGCCTTTCTTGTATAATGGTAACTATTCGGAGCCATGCAAAATTGTGTTTTGTGATGGGTATAAATAATTACCGCATAAAAATAGGAGATTCGCCATGAATGTTAAAATAATACGCTCAAACAGAAAGACGCTAGCAATCCAGATCAATCCAGATTTATCAGTGATAGTGCGAGCACCAATGTATGCGCCTCAAAGCGATATTGAGCGTATTTTAAGAGAGAAAGAAGGCTGGATACAAAAGCATATCGAGAAAATCAGAGAGCAGGAAGAAAAGAAGAAGGAAACACAAGGCGAGTCTGTGGAAAGTGAGTATTTGACAAATGAGGAGATTAAAAAACTTGCAGACAAAGCCTTGCAGCACATTCCGAAAAGAGTAAGCTATTATGCAAAGCAGATTGGAGTTACATACGGAAGAATAACAATTCGAAATCAGAAGACAAGGTGGGGAAGCTGCAGCAGCAAAGGAAATCTTAATTTTAATTGCTTACTAATGCTGACATCGCCAGAAGTAATTGATTATGTTGTCGTGCATGAGCTATGCCATCGAAAAGAAATGAATCATTCAGGGGCATTTTGGGCAGAGGTAGAGAAGGTACTTCCTGACTATAAAGAGCAGGTCAAGTGGCTGAAAGAGAATGGGGCACAGATAATAGGGAGGATGAAATGAGAAATTAAATAGGACAGACAAATTGTATTGACAATCATAATAAGATACAATATAATAAAAGTGCTTTACAAGTATGTTGTAAAGGAATGGTATTGTTGTCAACAGTTCTAACAAACATTTATAAGAAATGGTTTGAGGCTGTCTGATACTGGTCACCGTGACCAGAATTAAGATTGTAATGAACATGACGATAATCTCCTGCTTAGTTGTAATTATACCGCAATTAAGTATTGCAGTTAATTGGATAGCTGGCAATCAAAAATAAAGGCATGCCTTTCATATGATTACTAAGTTTTTTCGTATACCCATCGGCTAAGGAATGCTATCCTCCATGTCGGTGGGTATTGCATTATGGGGGAAAAAGAATGAATGTACAAGAGTGGTTGGATAACCCAAAAACAATACAAAAAAGCAAAAAGGGATATGCTCACTTTGATTATAGAATTGATATAACAAAAGCAGCAGAATTCATTAAAAACCCAGAAAATGTTGCTCATTACGGATTTTATCCGTTTATTCATTATACAATGAAAATGAATAAATATAATGCAAAAACTGGGAAAAAACTTAAAAAAAGAGAAATTTGCTATGCGGCTCACTTAGATCGCTGTATTTATCAATATTATGCGTGGGGGTTAAATGAGCTTTATAATAAACGGATAAGAAAACTAGGCATAGAAAAAGTGCCAGTAGCTTATAGAACAGATTTAAGTGAAAGCAATATACAATCCGCAAAAAAAGCATTCGATTTTATAAAGGAAAATCCACAATGCTGTGTAATGATTGGAGACTTTACAAATTTTTTCGATAGCCTTGATCATCAATATTTGAAACAACGATGGGGCGATTTAATAGAAAGTGTGCAACTTCCACCAGATCATTACGCCGTATATAAAAATATCACAAGATATAGTACATGGGAGTTAGATGATTTATTGGAATTAAATGATCTTAGTGATGTAAAAGGAAAAATTAGAAAGCTGAATGAGAAAAAAGTAGTTTTGACGAAAGAACAATATAAAGCAAATAGAAAACATATTAAGAAAAATTCAGTGTCATATGGAATTCCACAGGGATCTCCAATAAGTGCTGTATTAGCTAATATTTATATGTTGGATGCAGATGCGTTAATTTATCAGGCAGTTATGAAATGCAAGGGATTTTATATGAGATATAGCGATGATTTTATTGTTGTATTACCAGAGGAAAATCAGATTGATACATTCAAAAGTATTATTGATATTATAAACGCAATTCCAGGTTTGAAGTTAGAAAATAGGAAAACACAGTTTTTCCAGGTAGATACACCAACCGTTATTAATATTGGAAAATCTTTCTCTATAGATGCAGATGATTCGCAAAAGAAAATTAATTTTCTTGGCATTTCGTTTGATGGAAAGAATATATTTGTACGAGCTAAGACAGTTAGCAAATATTATTATCGTATGAATCATAAAGCTAAAGTAATTGCTAAAAATAGGGAATTAAAAGGTGCAGATAAGCTTTATCAAAGATATTCAGAGCGAGGAGCGTTTGGAAAAAGAGGGAACTTTTTTACTTATATTAATAATGCTGAACGCGAATTTGGAAAAGATGAAAAAATTCGATATGATGTAATGAATCATATGAGTAAAATAAGAAGAAGTCTTAATAATCAAAGTCGTGAATGACATGAAAAAGATTACTAAATTTACATATTTCTATTATCATCTTTAGTTGAACAACATGATAAAGTAAGAAGCGGCAACTGCGAAAGCAGGGGCCGCTTCTTACTTTTCTTTTAAAAAGGAGTAAACGAAATATTTGAAATTTATGATATTAGATTGCTTGAAATACAATTTTATGGCATAATAACAGTTATGACAAATAAATAATCATTGGAGAGTCATTTGAAATTGTTTAATAGGATTTTGTCTAATGATTATTATAGAACATTATATCAGATCTCAAAGAATGGAGAATATAGCAATGGCAGAAAAACAGAAGATGGATGCGATGTGGGATGACTCCCCAATTGACGTTTCTACAGAGGTAAATTTTATCTGGTCTATCGCAAACAAGCTGCGAGGTACATACCAGAGCGATAAATACAAAGATGTAATCATTCCGATGGTTATCATCCGCAGATTTGAGTGCGCATTGGCACCAACAAAGCAGAAAGTAGTAGACCAGTTCAAGGCGAATCCGGCATATCCGGCAAAGGCGATGTATCGTGTATCCGGATATCAGTTCTACAACACCAGTGAGTTTGATCTTGCAGAGCTGGTAAATGATGCGGATCATTTGGCTGCAAACTTTAAATCTTACATTCAAGGTTTTTCTGTAAACATTCAGGACATTATTAAGAGTCTGGATTTTGATAAGCAGATTGACAAAATGGACAAGAACAATCGTCTGCTCAGTGTGGTGAAGGCTTTCTCGGAATTGGATCTGAATCCGGTGACAATCGATAACGTAAAGATGGGATACATCTTTGAAGATTTAATCAGAAGATTTTCAGAAAATGCTGAGGCCGGTGATCACTACACTGGCAGAGACATCATCAAGCTGATGGTCAATATTCTGCTGGCAGAAGGCTGTGATGATATCTTTGACGATGGAAAGGTCATCACCGTATTGGATCAGGCGTGTGGAACCGGCGGTATGCTTTCCACCAGCTACAACTTCATCAAGCGCTATAATCCGTCTGCGGATGTGCGCCTGTTTGGACAGGAAATTAATCCGGAATCATACGCTATCTGCTTGGCTGAGATGATGATTAAAGGTCAGAACGCAGAAAACATTTGCTATCAGGACACGATGAAAGCTGACCGATTCAAGGGAACTAAGATGCGTTTCGTCATTGAAAATCCGCCATTCGGTACACCGTGGGGTGGTAAAGATGCAGCAGAAGGTGTGGAGCAGGCAGTTAATGATGAATATACAAAAGGCTTCGATGGTCGTTGGGGCGCGGGACTTCCTGGTTCTGGCGATATGCAGATGTTGTTTTTGCAGTCTGCTATAGATAAGATGGACGACAATTTTGGTCGTGCCGCTATTATTGAAAACGGTAGCCCATTGTTCTCTGGCGGAACTGCTTCCGGTGAAAGCCAGATTCGTCGTTGGATGTTGGAGAACGATCTGATTGAAGCAATCATTGCACTGCCTACGGATCTTTTCTACAACACAGGTATCGCTACATACATTTGGGTACTTTCTAAGAACAAGAGACGTGAGAGAAAAGGCAAGATTCAGCTGATCGATGCGTCAGGATTTTATAACAAATTACGTAAAGCTCTCGGTAATAAGAAAAATGAAATTTCACCGGAGAATCGTTCTGAGATTACGAAGCTGTATGCGGACTTTGCTGAAAATGAGTATTGCAAGATTTATAAAAATGAAGAGTTTATCTATCGTGAGTACACCGTGATGCAGCCACTCCAGAGAAGCTATGCCATCACAGGAGAGAGAATTGAAGCAATGCTGTCAAAGGGGGCACTTTCTTCTCTTTACGATCAGGCTAAGGTGGATGAACTGGAGAATATGGAAGAGCTGTCCGGTAAGGATTTAAAGAAGCTGGAAAATTACCAGAACAACCAGCCGGTTTATGAAGCAATCATTTCGGCACTGCAGGCAGCAGTATCAGAGCCGGTTTATAATTCACCAAAAGCATTTATGCCGGTGCTGACAAAGGCCCTTGCAAATGCAACAGCAGATAAGAAGCTGCTTGATAAGATTGCGGATGGTTTGTCTGTCATGGATAAGGATGCTGAAATTCAGAAAGATAAAAAAGGCAATATTCTCTATGATAAGGAAACCAAAGATACAGAGCTGGTGAAATGGGAAGAAAGCATCGACGATTATATGACGAGAGAAGTACTGCCGCATGTCCCGGATGCAAAAGCGTTCTTTGAAGAGGATCTAGGCAAGAAGAAACCAGTCATAAAGACCGGTGCAGAGATTCCGTTTACACGCTATTTCTACAAGTATCAGCAGCCAACACCTAGTGAAGAACTGGAAGTGAAGTTTATGGATCTAGAGCTTTCAGTTTCTGAATGTGTGTCAAAGTTGTTCGAGTAAGGCGGTGATGATATGCGAGAGATGAAAGATAGTGGATTTGAATGGATTGGAGAAATTCCAGTGAATTGGGAAGTTGACAAACTGAAGTTTCATTTAAAAAGAAATGAGCCAAGAAATCCCGGAGATACCGTTGTGCTGTCCTTATACAGAGAGTTGGGGGTAATTCCAAAAGACAGCCGAGATGATAACCATAATGTTACTTCGGAAGATACATCGAAATACAAATACGTACAACCTGGAGATTTTGTTATTAATAAAATGAAAGCTTGGCAAGGATCTGTTGCTGTCTCAGAGTATGAGGGAATAGTCAGTCCAGCATATTTTATATACAAGTTCACGGATGATGCTTTTTATCGCAGATACTTTCATTACCTACTTAGGAGTTGCTATAAAGATGAGTTTATGCGTTTATCAGGTGGAATTCGTGTTGGGCAATGGGATTTACCGTCAGTTGCGTTAGATAATACGGCAGTAATAATACCGCCAATGAAGGAGCAGAAAAGTATTGCGGCGTTTCTTGATGTTAAGTGTGCCGAGATTGATGCTCTCACAGCGTATATTCAAACTCAGATTGACACTTTGGAACAATATAAGCGTTCCGTCATTACGGAAGCCGTAACCAAGGGGCTGAATCCAGACGCGGAGATGAAGGACAGTGGAATTGAGTGGATTGGCGAGATTCCAGCGACATGGAACATTATTAGAGGAAAATATCTTCTTAAATATTTGCAGAAACCAGTTAAAGAAGATGATGGTGTTATTACCTGCTTTAGGGATGGCGAAGTTACTTTAAGAAGTAATCGTCGCGAGGATGGGTTTACGATGTCTGATAAAGAAATTGGCTATCAGGGTATTGATGTAGGTGATCTTGTAGTGCATGGTATGGATGGTTTTGCAGGTGCTATCGGTATATCAGATTCCAGAGGGAAGGCATCACCAGTTCTTAATGTGATGGATACGAAACAAAACAAGAGATATATCATGTATTACCTTCGTAGCATGGCTTATAGCGATGTTTTTGTCGCATTGGCCACAGGCATTCGTGTACGTTCATGTGATCTCAGGTGGAATAAGCTTGCTGATTTGCCCTATCCAGTTCCAAACATAGAAGAACAGACTGTCATTGTTGAGTACATAGACGCAACTTTAGAAAAAACGGATGCTGTAATTACTGAAAAGAAATCTCAGATAGAAACGCTGGATGAATATAAGAAATCTCTGATTTACGAATACGTCACAGGAAAGAAAGAGGTGCCAGCTATATGATCAGACAAGGTGGGTGGTATTGGTATCTTTCCGGCGAAGAGGCCAAGCTCGAAAGGCACAAATGCGGCAAGTGGATGTATTTTTTTGAAGATCAGTCATTTGCACAGCAAATATGCGAGAAGGCCATTGCGGAGCACGTATGCTATGAGTGCAAGTGTACCGACATGGAAGTGCAGCTGGCTCTGACGGGAGTGATTTGTTTTTACTTGAATGGTGATGATATTGAGAATCATAAGCGTGTGATTCAGTTTATGATGGACAATGATCTGATTCGGAAAACCAAGACAGGCAGATACTATAACAACAGTTTCAAGTTTGATGACCAGACTCGTGCCGGTGAATATGGAGCTGATTTTGAAGGAAAGATCAAACTGAATGAGTTTATTGATTTAAAAACTGGCAGATGGATCAGAGAGGAGGCTTAAAGCGAATGGATGATAATAATATACGTGAGCTTGACATGGAACAGCAGGATACGGACGGTATTGCGAAAAGAGCCACAGAATATCATAAGCGCCTGATCCATCAGACATCCATTGTTTCTGAGAAGGAATATCAGAAGTTCTTGATAGAACGTTTGGAAAAAGACAACGATTTTGTAGTCCGTAAGGCTACAAATTTTGACCGCTATTATGCCGTGGATCGTGAGATGCTCTTTAAATTCTTGAACGATACACAGCCTGATACAATGGATTATCTGCGTAAAATTTACAAAGACGATCTGGAGGAGACGATTGTTAGCTTCATCAATGCAGAGACCACTAAGACTCGTGGCAGTCTGATTGAAGTGCTAAAGCATGGTATCGAACTATCTAATCAGAAGATTGAGCTTATGTATACCAAGCCTGCGACTACTTTTAATCCAGAGTTGACAAAGAAATATGGGCAGAATATTTTCTCTGTTATGGAGGAAGTTTGGGCCAGCGACAAGGAAAGAATCGATGTGGTTATTTTCCTGAATGGTCTGGCAATCATGGCATTTGAACTGAAATGTAATGCTGCTGGACAGTCTTATCAAGATGCGATTTATCAGTTTCGCACCGACCGCAATCCGAAGACAAGACTTTTTCGATTCAAGGCTGGAACTCTTGTGAATTTTGCTATGGATTTAGAAGAAGTATACATGACAACTAAGCTTGATGGTCAGGCAACATTCTTCTTGCCTTTTAACATGGGTAATGGTAATGGAGTTACAGCAGGGGCTGGCAATCCAGTATTTGAAGATAAGTACAGCGTTTCTTATATGTGGGAGGATATTCTTACAAAAGATACCATTTTGGATTTAATCAGCAAGTTTATTTTTGTTGAAGTGAAGGAAAAGGTAGATGAGGAAAACGGGAAAGTAAAACGTTCGGAAAATCTGATTTTTCCACGTTATCACCAGCTGGATGTTATACGTAAGATACTGGCAGATGTGCGTGAGAATGGTACAGCACAGAATTATCTGATTCAGCATAGTGCAGGATCCGGAAAGACTAACTCTATTGCATGGCTGGCACACCGGTTAACTTCACTGCATGATGCCCACAACAAGATTATCTTTGACAATGTTGTTATTGTTACAGACCGAGTTGTTGTAGATAGGCAGCTTCAGAAAGCCATCATGGGCATGGAACACAAGGCGGGACTCATCCGTGTGATGGATGACAAGTGTGTGTCCGCGGACCTGGCGATTGCGCTGAATGGCAATACAAAGATCATTGCTACGACGATTCAGAAGTTTCCATATATTGTGGACAGTGTGGCGAATCTTAAGAATAAGCGATTTGCTGTCATCATTGACGAGGCACATTCTTCGACAGCCGGTAAGGATATGGCTGCTATCACGATGACGCTTGGATCCGGAGAAGATACGGAAGCGGATGTGGAAGATATGATTTCTAGTGAAATCAAGCGGAATGGTAAGCAGGCTAATGTATCAATGTTTGCTTTTACAGCAACACCGAAGCCAACTACACTTCAACTCTTTGGAAGACTGAATACTAAGGGACAAAAAGAAGCTTTTCATGTGTATTCTATGAAGCAGGCTATCGAGGAGGGATTTATCCTGGATGTGCTACAGAACTATACGGAATACTCGACGTTTTACAAAATTAATAAGGAAATTGAAGAAGATCCGCGTTGCAAGACGAATGAAGCAAAACGTCAGATTGCTCGTTTTATAGAATTGCATGATACCAATATTGCACAGCGTGTAGAGGTGATTGTAGAACATTTTCGCACCACTGTTATGCAGGAATTAGGTGGTCAGGCTAAGGCAATGGTAATTACGGCTTCTCGCCAAAGTGCGGTAAAGTACCGTCAGGCATTTGAGGATTACATTGCGAAAAAAGGATATGAGGGCATTCATGCATTGGTAGCTTTCTCTGGAAAGGTGAAGCTACCAGATGATGAGCAGGAGTATACAGAAGCATTCATGAATGGATTCACGGAAGACCGCCTTACAAAAGAATTTGATACGGATAAATATCAGGTTCTCCTGGTAGCAAATAAATATCAGACCGGATTTGACCAGCCGAAGCTTTGTGCTATGTATGTTCTGAAAAAGCTGAAAGGTGTTAATGCGGTACAGACATTGTCCCGGTTAAACCGTATCTGTGCACCTTATGATAAAAAGACGTTCGTGCTGGATTTTGTGAATAGCTATGAAGATATCAAATCTGCTTTCGCACCATATTATACAACGACATTACTGGCCAATTCTGTAACACCGAGTGCGGTATATGATCTGGAAGCTAAGATTGATGCTTACGGCATATTAGATCCGGCTGATATCGAAGCAGCTAACGATATCCTGTATGCCGACAAGGTGAATGGTAAGCAGAAACAGAGATTGACCTTTTTCCTTCAGAAGAGCAAGAAGCTGATTGAACATTATGAATACAATACGCAGCGCCAGTGCGTAGCTGATATGAGAAGTTTTGTCCGCTTCTATGAATTTCTGCTGCAGGTGTCCAGTTTTGAAGATACAGATTTACATAAGAAATATAACTTTGTGTCGTATCTGCTGGCTTATATCAATATCAAACATCCAGGCGGTGGTTTTAATCTTGATGGAAAGATTAAGGCTACTAATTTCGTACAGAAGAAGGGCGAAGAACATAAGTCGGCTGATCTCGTTGCCGATCCGGTTATGAAACTCCCGACAGCAGAGCACTTTGGACTGACAGAAGACAAGGAAAAGAGACTATCTGAGATCATCGATGAAATTAACAGCCGCACTGGTAAGAATTATGACAACGATGTGGTGGTCAAAGCTATGCTGCAGATCAGGGATATTTTGATGAAGTCAGATAAGCTTAAGACCAGTGCTCGCAACAATACACAGCAGGATTTCGAGTTCACCTATTTTGATGATATCGATGATGCTTTGATCGAAGGATTGTCGCAGAATCAGGACTTCTTCTCTATGCTTCTGTCAAATGATGAAATGAAGCGACAGGTGCTTGGAATATTTTCAGATGAAATATATAAGAGCCTTCGCAACTCAGAAAGATAAGGGGGGGATTTTCAATGTTCAATAAAATGCGGCTTAAGGCAGCACTCGTTGAATACAAGAAACGGTTTGTACAGATCCAATGGCCAGATGAAAAATATAAATGGGAAGCTGTAAAATGCTTTCAAGTGAACTGGAATGTAAATGCTGATGACTTTGCGGCGATGCTTACAAAGGCACTGTCGCAGACAAGCAATCTTCTGGCTTCCGTGAATAATTTTCCAGCAAAAATGATTACCAAGTTTGGTGAGGTTGCTCAGGAAGAAGTAAGAGGTATGTTCATTGAGCTGTTTGATGAAGACAAGGATGTATATGAGCGTATTGATGCATTTAAGCAGAAATCAAACAGTCTCCTTGAAAGATACGGCAATGGTGCAGCGCAGCATTATCAATATGAGAATGCGATAAGCACGTATCTGTGGCTGCGCTATCCAGACAAATATTATATTTATAAGCTAATGGAAGTAAAGGCAGTTTCAAATGAATTGGAAAGCAGTTATACATTCAAAAAAGGAGCGTATGCAGATAACATCCGTAATTTCCTTGCTTTTTATAATGAAATTTGTGACGAGCTGAAGCAAGATGATGAACTAAAAAACATGTTGGCTTCGCAGATTACCGGAACGTGTTACCCTGATCCAGAATTAAGGACGCTTACGATGGATGTCGGATTTTTTATCAGCAGATATTTGAATAAGGATGAGACAGATTCGTCATCAGGCGAGTGGTGGCCGACAGATTATACACCAGCATTATCGGCAGATGACTGGGAGGCACTTTTAAATGATGCAGAGATATTTACTGATAGCAGTCTTGAAATCATGAAGCGTATGCTTGATTATGGTGGGCAAGCCACATGTACGCAGCTTGCCATAAAGTATGGTGAGAGCAAAAACTTCTATAATGGAGGTTCATCAGCTTTAGCAAGAAGAGTTGTTAATAAGACAGGATGTCCAATATTGTTGCGTGACAACGATAATAGCAAATGGTGGCCAGTTCTTTATGTTGGTAAAGCTGCTAAGAAGGATGAAGAAGGAATCTATGTTTGGAAACTTAGAAATGAGCTGGAAGAAGCTCTTGGACGAGTCGATTTGTCAAAAGTCAATTTGTATGCAAATTTGAAGCCTAATTTTTGGAAGATAAGTCATGGTAATGATTGTATTTCAGAAGCAGAAGCCGAAGCATTTGAGAAGAGACAGGTCATTGTTGTTCATAGGGATACAGCTGCAAAGGGTAAGTCAAAAGTGTCGCAGGGTGAAGATTTCATGGCGACAATGAAGAAAGGTGATTTCTTCTATTTGTGTCGTGGCAATAGCATAAGACTTTTGGGACGTATTGATTCAGATGAAGTTAATGAAAATCCCGAGAAACAAGATGGTTGGTGTGAGAGAAGTTATACTGTTATCGCTAAGTCTCGTGATACAAGTGCTTATACTGGAGATAAGAAGTGGTGGACTCCTAATGATAATTCTACTTGTATTATTGTGCCGATAAGTGAAACACAGCTATTTGAAGATTATATTTTGAAACCATATTTTGATATTACAAAAGAAGATCTTTTGAAAAATGATACATCGGGATTGCATTATTGGTTTTTGAATGCAAATCCTAAGATTTGGAGCATGTCAAGCATGCCGATCGGCGAAGTACAGGATTATACACTTTACAACGATAACGGTAATAAGCGAAGGATATTCCAAAATTTTCTTGATGCAAAGGCTGGGGATATGGTAATTGGTTATGAATCAACGCCGGTAAAGCAGATTGTAGCGATTCTTCGTGTCAGTGCAGAACAGGATGGACAGAAAATCTACTTTGAAAAGGTGGAAGGATTGTCTTCACCGATTGATTTTTCAATGTTGAAAGAATGCCCAGAACTTGAGAAAATGGAATATTTCTCTATGACACAAGGCAGCTTGTTTAAGCTTACGCGCGGAGAGTATGACTTCATTATCGATATGATTCGAGAAGAAAATCTAACTCCATCAGATAATGGTAATGCGAAATATACAAAAGCAGATTTCCTGAGAGATGTTTATATGACAGAAGCAAAATATGATCGGTTGAAAGCTGTATTGGAGAAGAAAAAGAATATCATTCTTCAGGGAGCACCTGGTGTTGGAAAGACCTTTGCGGCTAAAAGGTTAGCTTATTCTGTCATGGGAGAAGTTGATGACGACAGAATTGAATTTGTTCAGTTTCATCAAAACTATTCTTATGAAGATTTCATGATGGGATACAAGCCTGTGGGAGAAGGCTTCGAGCTAAAGTATGGCATTTTTTATAGATTCTGTCAGAAAGCAGCCAACCATCCGGACAAGGATTATTTTTTCATCATTGACGAAATCAATCGTGGCAATATGAGCAAGATTTTCGGAGAATTGCTGATGCTAATAGAAGCAGATTATCGGGACAAGAAAGTAACACTTGCGTATAATGGGCTGAGTTTTTCAGTTCCAAAGAGAGTACATATCATAGGAATGATGAATACTGCAGACCGAAGTCTGGCTATGATTGATTACGCTTTGAGACGTAGATTTAGTTTCTTTGATATGGAGCCGGGCTTTGATTCAGATGGATTTATCAATTACCAGAATAGCTTTGCAAATGATACATTCAATACACTTATTGAACGCATTAAGGAACTAAATAGGGAAATTGCAGCGGACAAGTCGCTGGGGAAAGGTTTTTGTATTGGCCACAGTTATTTCTGTAATGCGGATGATAGCATAGAAGAATGGATGAAGGACGTTGTTGATTTTGATATTTTGCCGATGCTCAGTGAATATTGGTTTGACGATAGTTCAAAATTGCAGCGGTGGGAGAACATCTTGCACGGTGTATTTCAATGACAAAGGATAAGAGTATATTAATAAACAACATATACCATATGCTGTCCTATGCCTTCCAAACTTTGAATCAGGGAAATTATGATGATTTAGCAGTTGAATCTTTTGATGAGATGTATGATCTGTTGGCGGCAATTCTCGCAAAAGGTATTGGAATTCAGTTGAAGCAAGGTTTCTATAGAGAATATATAAATCGTCAGGAAGAATTGCCTGTTATGCGTGGGAAAATCAACATGTCAGGAACGATTAAAAATCGTCTGGCACATGAGCTATTGCTGACATGTGATTTTGATGAGCTGTCTGAGAATAATCTATTGAACCAAATACTCAAGACAACAGTCATGTTGCTGTTGAAAAATGCAAAGGTAAAAGCTGAGTATAAAGATGATTTGAAAAAGAAAATGCTGTTCTTTTCTAATGTGGATATGCTAGAGCCAACCTCCATTCGGTGGTCAGCGATTCGATTTCAACGGAACAATCAGACCTATAGAATGCTGGTCAGCATTTGTCAGTTAATAATCGAGGGTATGCTTATAACGACAGATTCTGGTGGATATAGGCTAGCGTCATTTGTTGATGAGCAGCGTATGTGCAGATTATATGAAAAATTCATCTTGGAGTATTATATTCGACATTATCCTATGCTGTCGGTTAACGCATCACAGATCCCTTGGGATGTAGAGGATGGTTTCAGGACAATGTTGCCGGTCATGCAAAGTGATATTCATTTGCAAAAAGACAACACGGTTCTTATTATTGATGCGAAATATTACAGCCATACAACGCAGTCACAATTTGACAATCATACTCTGCATTCAAATAATATGTACCAGATATTTACATATGTAAAGAATCGCGATTACGCTTTCAAAGAGCAGGAACATAAGGTATCTGGAATGCTTCTCTATGCAAAGACGGAGGAATTAATTCAACCAGATAATGTATATCAGATGCACGGCAATCAAATTACAGTCAGGACATTAGATCTGAATCTTCCATTTGCTGACATTGCCAAGCAGTTAGATGATATTGCAGAGGCTCATTTTGGAGTTAAGAAGGTATCGTAAAGTTACAGTGTTTCTCTTGAAACAGTAAAGCAGTACATTGAATCTCAGCGCTCAGAAGAACATCAGGCCAAAAGAAGTTCCAAATTCCAGAAGAAAAATCTGTTGGAATTATGTCTGGTTTGTATACAATCGGCGCATTCATCCCGCGTACGTTCTTGCGAACGGCCGGGGTTTTCTGCGCTGAAACATTATAATATGCAGCATGAATGCAGAATAACAGTTCTGGAAACAAAGGTATTCCCGGAACTGCAGGAAAAATATCTGGCTGATCCAAAGTCGGGACCGTGTCCCTGCTTCAAGGCAGGCGATACATTTTTGCTAAAGAGAACGCCGCAGCAGGACGATTTCTATCATCTGATGAATGGCAAGTTTTGCGGTGAGGCATGGGACGCAGTGAGCCGATATGTCTATACCGCTTTGCACGGCTGGACAAATGATGAGCGCATGATGATCACCTGCTGTAATGATGGGATAAGACCTGTCATATTCAAAAAAATAGAAAGAATTGACATCCCGGAAAGCGAAGAGGAAAAGCAGTGGCTAGAAAAACAGAATTTCAGGAACACTGCGGAGGATGCTTATACGGGATAAATCAAAAATTTAACGAATTAAGCTAATCGTGCCATATGGCTTGATTATAAACGCAAAGATAAAAACGCAACGTGCATCTTTGATGTACTAGAGCCGGTAGGTAGCCCGGCCGTCCTATTTATAATAGGGTAAGTAACCTGCCCCTCTGGGTTGTCCGTTCTTTGTTCAATAAGTTTTAGGAGGGAATTTTATGAACAAAGTAAGTGGAAAACTGACGGTGTATTTTGAAGAACCATTTTGGGTAGGTGTATTTGAGCGTATTGAAGATGGTAAATTATCTGTGGCAAAGGTAACATTTGGTGCAGAACCAAAAGATTACGAAGTGCAGGAATATATTCAAAAATACTATTTCAGTTTGAAATTCAGTCCGGCTGTTGAAACTGTTGTAAAGGATATAAAAAGAAATCCGAAACGGATGCAGCGAGAAGCGAAAAAGCAGACGATGGAAACAGGCATCGGCACAAAATCACAGCAGGCATTGAAATTACAGCAGGAACAGAACAAACAGGTGCGTAAAGAGAGAAGCCGCAAGAAAAAAGAGGCGGAAGAACAGCGAATGTTTGAGTTGAAACAGCAAAAGAAAAGAGAAAAGCATAAGGGGCATTAAAGTCCCTTGAGCTTTTGCTCAAATTCAAGTTTGTAGAATTAAGAAAATCGGAAGTTGGGGGATACACATGAAAATAGTAATCGTAAACGGAAGTGCGAGAAAAGGAAACACATTAACAGCGATCCAGGCATTTGCTGAAGGTGTTGCAGAAGAAAATGAAATTGAAATCATCGCACCGGAGAAGCTGAACATTGCTCCGTGCAAAGGTTGCGGAGTTTGTCAATGCAGCAAGGGCTGTGTCGATCAGGACGATACGAATCCGACAATAGATAAAATCGTTGCAGCGGATGTGATTGTCTTTGCCACACCTGTTTATTGGTGGGGTATGTCAGCACAGCTGAAGCTCATTATTGATAAATGTTATTGCAAAGGACTCCATCTAAAAAACAAGAAGGTCGGTGTCATTGTTGTCGGAGCTGCTCGGATCGGCAGCATCCAATATGAGCTGATCAATAAGCAGTTTCAGTGCATGGCAGATTATTTGTTTTGGGATATGCTGTTTATAAAATCATACTCCGCAAGTGACAGAGCGGATTTGAGTAATAACACAGATGCTATTGCTGAATTGAAAGAACTGGGCAGTAATCTGTGTTGAATAACAGTATTGAATTCCACATGGCAATTATTGAACTTTCTAAAACGGTTAAGAAAGGATGATTAAATGGATTATTTTGCTGTAATTGATACTGAGACAAACTGGAACAATGAAGTAATGTCCATAGGCGTTGTGATAGCGGAGAAGAATACATTCAAAAAAGTCGATGATCTATATTTTATATTTGATCCAGAGTATAAGATTGGCGGTATGTTTTCTATCAAAGTAGGCAGAGTACCACGTCCATAGGAGTTACGCACCGCATGGGTGTGGGTGAATGCCTTTTTGTAACTTATTGGTTGTTAATGTACTCTTGTATCAGCTGCAAACTGTTTTCGTTTGCAATTGTAGTAAAATAGCTGTTGCTCCAAAACAAGGAATCCTGAC